>NZ_RHQO01000123.1:0-6005 GCF_003935475.1 Pseudomonas sp. p99-361
CGCTCTAACAGGCGCTGCCATACCTTGTGGCAAACACCTGTCAGCCCTAAGGCGATCCCTGTGGGAGCTGGCTTGCCAGCGATAGGGCCGGTGAGGAACAAAAAAGCCCCGGCATTTCTGCCAGGGCTTCTTCTTGTAGCTTGCAGCTTACAACTTGCCGCTCAGCTTACGCCTGTACCACCGGGATCTTGGCGTTGGCAGCCGCTTCGCGGAACTCGGCGATCTGGTCGAAGCTCAGGTAGCGGTAGACGTCGGCAGCCATGCTGTCGATGTCTTTGGCGTACTGCATGTACTCTTCCACGGTCGGCAGCTTGCCGATGATCGAAGCCACGGCAGCCAGCTCGGCCGACGCCAGGTACACGTTGGTGGCGTCGCCCAGGCGGTTCGGGAAGTTACGGGTCGAGGTGGAGACCACGGTCGAACCGGTCTGCACGCGTGCCTGGTTACCCATGCACAGCGAGCAGCCTGGCATTTCCATGCGTGCACCGGCCTTGCCGTAGATGCCGTAGTAGCCTTCTTCGGTCAGCTGGTGTGCGTCCATCTTGGTTGGCGGGGCCAGCCACAGACGGGTCGGAATCCCGCCCTTGACCTTCTCCAGCAGCTTGCCGGCAGCGCGGAAGTGGCCGATGTTGGTCATGCACGAACCGATGAACACTTCGTCGATTTTCTCGCCCTGAACCGAGGACAGCAGGCGCGCGTCGTCTGGGTCGTTCGGCGCGCAGAGCACAGGCTCTTTGACGTCGGCCAGGTCGATTTCGATGATTTCGGCGTACTCGGCATCGGCGTCGGCCGACAGCAGCTCAGGCTTGGCCAGCCAGGCTTCCATGGCCTGGGCGCGGCGCTCGAGGGTACGGGCGTCGCCGTAACCTTCGCCGATCATCCAGCGCAGCAGGGTGATGTTGGACTTCAGGTACTCGGCGATGGCCTTTTCTGGCAGCTTGATGGTGCAGCCGGCAGCCGAGCGCTCGGCCGAAGCGTCGGACAGCTCGAAGGCTTGTTCGACAGTCAGTTCGTCCAGGCCTTCAATTTCCAGGATGCGGCCGGAGAAGGCGTTTTTCTTGCCTTTTTTCTCGACGGTCAGCAGGCCTTGCTTGATGGCGTAGTAAGGGATGGCATGGACCAGGTCACGCAGGGTGATACCAGGCTGCAGTTTGCCCTTGAAGCGCACCAGGATCGACTCTGGCATGTCCAGCGGCATGACGCCGGTGGCCGCGGCGAACGCGACCAGGCCGGAACCGGCCGGGAACGAGATGCCGATAGGGAAGCGGGTGTGCGAGTCGCCGCCAGTACCTACGGTGTCGGGCATCAGCATGCGGTTCAGCCAGCTGTGGATGATGCCGTCGCCTGGGCGCAGCGACACGCCGCCACGGGTGCGGATGAAGTCTGGCAGGGTGTGGTGGGTGGTGACGTCGATCGGCTTCGGATAAGCCGCGGTGTGGCAGAACGACTGCATCACCAGGTCAGCGGAGAAGCCCAGGCAAGCCAGGTCTTTCAGCTCGTCACGGGTCATCGGGCCGGTGGTGTCCTGGGAGCCGACGGTGGTCATCTTCGGTTCGCAGTAGGCACCTGGGCGCACGCCCTGGCCTTCAGGCAGGCCACACGCACGGCCGACCATTTTCTGCGCCAGGGTGAAGCCCTTGCCGCTGTCGGCTGGCTGCTCCGGTTTCTTGAACAGCTCGGATGGGCCTTGGCCCAGTTCGGCCCGGGCTTTTTCGGTCAGGCCACGGCCGACGATCAGCGGGATACGGCCGCCAGCGCGCACTTCATCCAGCAGCACTTCGGTTTTCAGGGCGAAGGTGGTGACCAGCTCGTCGCTGCCATGGCGGCGCACTTCACCTTTGAACGGGTAGACGTCGATGACGTCGCCCATGGCCAGGTTGGTGCAGTCGAACTCGATCGGCAGGGCGCCGGCGTCTTCCATGGTGTTGTAGAAGATCGGGGCGATCTTGGTGCCGAAGCAGAAACCACCGGCGCGCTTGTTCGGCACGTACGGGATGTCGTCGCCGAAGAACCACAGCACCGAGTTGGTGGCGGATTTACGCGAGGAACCGGTACCGACCACGTCACCGACATAGGCAACCGGGTAGCCTTGGGCCTTGACCGCTTCGATCTGGGCCAGTGGGCCTACCGAGCCCGGCTGCTGCGGCTCGATGCCGTCACGGGCCATTTTCAGCATGGCCAGGGCGTGCAGCGGGATGTCAGGGCGCGACCAGGCATCGGGTGCAGGGGACAGGTCGTCGGTGTTGGTCTCGCCAGGCACCTTGAACACGCTCAGGGTGTACTTGTCGGCGATGGCCGGGCGCGAGGTGAACCACTCGCCGGCAGCCCAGGATTCCAGCACGGCCTTGGCATTGGCGTTGCCAGCCTTGGCTTTTTCGGCCACATCGTGGAAGGCATCGAACATCAGCAAGGTGTGCTTGAGCTGTTCGGCCGCGACGGCGCCCAGTTCGGCGTCATCCAGCAGCGCGACCAGCGTTTCGATGTTGTAGCCGCCCTGCATGGTGCCCAGCAGTTCGGTGGCGTGCTTGCGGTCGATCAGTGGCGATTGGGTTTCGCCCTTGGCGACGGCAGAGAGGAAAGCAGCCTTGACATAGGCAGCTTCGTCGACCCCTGGCGGTACACGGTGGGTGATCAGTTCTACGAGGAAGGCTTCTTCGCCGGCCGGCGGGTTTTTCAGCAGCTCGACCAGGCCTGCGGTTTGTTCGGCGTTCAGCGGCTGGGGCACGATGCCCAGGGCGGCGCGCTCTTCGATGTGTTTGCGGTAGGCTTCAAGCACAGTTATTTCCCTCATCAGTGGTCCCTAAAGGGGGTCCGGGACGCTCATCCAGCATTCAATGCACCCATGCGCCACCACGGCTTTTTGAGCCGCCCGGCCAGGGTCGCAAAGAATCCTTACGGAAGCTGCTTTCAAAGTTTTACGCCTGCAGAACGGGGTGCTGATGAGGGCTGGCGCGGGCATGCGAGGGATGCATGGCCCGGGCCAACGCCGTTCTACCGGATCAACTGTGCTCGTGACGCTTTGAAAACAGCTTCCTACGGACATTGTTGCCTGTGAAAAGGCCGGATGATTCTACGGCAAAAAAAGCCCGAAGGTAAGGCGCAGAACATCACTTTAGCGAGTGACCCTGGTTAGACAAAGGGCTAACATGGGCGCGTGTTCCACCGCCATGCTGTTGTTTTTCATGTCCAACAACTCCATCAAGACCCCTTGCGTCGGCCTGTGCTCCACGGTGTATGGGGACACGGTTTGCCGCGGCTGCAAGCGCTTCCACCACGAAGTGATCCACTGGAACGGCTACGATGACGCGCAAAAGCGCGCCGTGTGGCTGCGCCTTGAGCAGTTGCTGGTGCAGGTCATGATGGCCAAGCTCGAGGTGTTCGACAAAAGCCTGTTGCGCCAGCAACTGGAGCAGCGCTCCATCCGCTTCGTCGACCAGCAGTCGGAATATTGCTGGGCGTACCAGCTGATCGCCCGCGGTGCGCGGATGATCCGTGATCTGGAAGCCTACGGCATGGTACTGCTGCCGGAATTCCGCGATTGGGAACTGCCGCAGTTGCGCGATGCCATCGACCGCGAATTCTTCCTTTTGTCCGAAGCGCACTACCAGCGTTACATCGCTCCTGCGTTTCTCGACAGCTCGCTGGGCTAAGCGCTGGTATCAGCGCCTTCGCCGCGTTCACGCCTTGTTTGCATGGCCTGGGAGCGGGTTCCGGCTGCAAGCGGGCAACAGCACTCACTACTGTCTTCCTTTTCCGCCAGTGAAGAGGGCTCGACGGCATGTCCCACTACCAATTCCAACCTCAGAAAAGCTTCATTGCCAGGCTGTACTGGCAGGCACGCCTGAGTACGCAAGGGCAGGTTCAAGGCGTGCCCATCGGTGACACAGGTAATGGCGATTCGCCCTTTACCAGTGGTGGCTGGCTGCACGCCGGCGAAGACCATTACACCGACACGGTGGCACCGGCGTATGTGATCTCACGGCGCAAATTTCGCACGCTGTTCTGGTTCGGCTGCTACGAGACCGATGGTGAGTACGACTTCGAGATCCGCGCCGTGGGGGACGAAGACAGCCATCCGCACTGGCAACGGCGCGGTCACCGCCTGGATGTCAGCCGCAACGGCTATCTGGCCCTGTACTCGGCCGCGGAGGCCGTTGGCCATGACGCCCTGGCCGCCGGTACCATGCTCTGGCGCCTCGATGGCCTAGCGCCAGAGCAGCTTGCCGAAGGCGATGCGGTCAGCGACGTGAGCCTGGTCAGCCTGCATGGCAAGACGGTCAGGCGGCTGGTCGAGGATGGCTTTCCCTTCCTCAGCGAGGTGCAAGGTGAAGCAGGCTACCTGCACCTGCAGGTGCTGAGCATAGGGGCCGCCTGACCTTGGCGGTGTTTCAGTCGCCGTAGTATTCGCACCCGCTGGTGCAGGTCTCGTGGATGCGGACTTTGGACAGCTCCGGCAGCAGCGGCTTGACCTGATCCCAGATCCACTTGGCGATTACCTCGCTGGTGGGGTTTTCCAGGCCGGGAATGTCGTTCAGGTAATTGTGGTCGAGCTGCTCGTAGATCGGCTTGAAAATGGCCTTCACCTCGGCGAAGTCACGGATCCAGCCGGTGTGCGGGTCCAGCGGGCCGGTCAGGTGCAGGCCGACCTTGAACGAGTGGCCGTGCAGGCGGCCGCATTTGTGCCCGGCAGGCACGTGGGGCAGCCGGTGGGCCGATTCGAATGTAAATTCCTTGAAGATTTCCACTGGTGGACCTGTAAAGCTGATGGGGTATGGGCTTGAGCGGAATCTGGTGTTTCAGTGTACTGCTCAATGTACTGATTGGTCGTCGCTGGGCTCGAAAGAGGTCATCCACTGAGTGATGTCCGACTGGCGCCAGGCAACCGAATTGGGGCCTATCTTAACCTGTTTTGGGAATGTGCCCTCACGGATTCTGCGATAGACGGTATTCCGCCCGATCCCGGTCACGTGCAGCACCTCGTCGAGGCGCAGGAAGCGGTCAATGTTTTCTGCGTGTCGCATAGGTGTCTCCTTTATATAGAGGGTCAGGCGAGAAAGTGGTGCCCGACCTTCGCCGCCCTGGCGGCTTCCTCGGTGCGGAACATGAGCCGGGTGGTGCTGACGCTGCCCCAGCTGTTGTATTCGGCATCGACCCACCAGGCGCCGAACTTGCGGTACGGCTCTCCGAGGATCTTCGTGACGTAGCAGTCGATCAGGTTCATGGATGCCTCCTTGGTCAGTCCCAGTCGTGGCTGACGCCTGGCTTGATTGGTGGTGTGCACTGGAGAGAGCCAAGCTCCAGCAGGGTGAAGTGACCATCCATCCAGCCGGCGGTATCGATGTGGTAGACATTGCCGAGGACGGCCGGCTGGCGTAGTGGGGTATGACCACACACCAGTGCGCGAAGGCCGTCGACACCCTCTTTGTCGCCATCCTGAACTCGGCTGCGCGACCACATGCAGGTGTTCTGGGTCAGCTTGAGCTGTTTTGCGCTCTCGGGCGCCTCAAGCCTGGCGCGCAACTCGTCCCAGGACGGGAAAGGGCAGTCGGCATGCACGATGCCGACCAGGCCCTCGGCGGTCTCTACCTCAATTGCGATCGGCAGCTCGCGGAACTGGGCGGCGAACTCGCGCTGTTCGTCCCAGGCTAGGCCGGCGAACCAGGCGCCGCCGTTGTAGACCCAGTTGTCTACGTCGCAGGTGTCGAATCGGCAGACGTAGTCGTCGTGGTTGCCGCGCACCGGGTGGAACCAGGGCTTGGCCAGCCATT
Source organism: Pseudomonas sp. p99-361 (assembly GCF_003935475.1). Taxonomy (NCBI): domain Bacteria; kingdom Pseudomonadati; phylum Pseudomonadota; class Gammaproteobacteria; order Pseudomonadales; family Pseudomonadaceae; genus Pseudomonas; species Pseudomonas sp. p99-361. Next base: position 5,769 of record NZ_RHQO01000123.1, read on the forward strand.
CGAGCACGTCGCAGCACTCTGGCCCGCGGTCGACCAGATCGCCGACGCTGAACAGCCTGTCAACCGCCGGATCGAATCCGGCCGCGTCCAGGGCAGACTGCAGCCGGGTGAAGTGCCCATGGATGTCGCCGACCGCGAAATCGCGGCCAGCCGTGTTTGTGGCGAAGCGCTTGATGCGCACCACCTCGATGTTTTCGAGCATGCAGGATCCTCGCCCGCGCATGTCGGCGGGCTTGA
>NZ_RHQO01000124.1:0-5798 GCF_003935475.1 Pseudomonas sp. p99-361
GTAACCGTCTGGCCAACTCACCCCTCAGCACACAGACCAGCTCGGACAAGAACGGGTGGAAAACAAAGCCTTGCCCGCAGGTATACCCATTGAATAAGCCTGTATCTGACGTAGGTCATGCAGAGCCTGCCAGCGGGTCGCAATCGACGATGGCTTCATTGTATACTTCGGCTCCGCATACCCCTTGAGCTACAGGAACATCAGCATGACTGTACTCCAAACGATCTACTGGCAGCCTACGCCGCCTTAGCGCTACGCCCCCTCGCAACAACCTGCTTCCGCTAGCCTCGCTCGCGGGTGCTCACTGCTGTACGCCTGGTTTTACACCTTAAGCACACAGCAAAAAATCCTCAAAATTTGAATTTGTATCGATTCGCTCGCCACTCCCTTGGCGTGCGCGATGCTTTGCCTTGGATATTTATATGCTGCAAAAACTTAGACAAACGTGGTTTTCCAACGTCCGTGCCGACGTGCTCGCGGGGCTGGTGGTCGCACTCGCGCTGATCCCGGAAGCCATCGCCTTTTCCATCATCGCCGGGGTAGATCCCAAAGTCGGTCTCTACGCCTCCTTCTGTATCTGTGCTGTCATCGCCTTTGTCGGCGGGCGCCCCGGAATGATCTCGGCGGCGACAGGCGCCATGGCACTGCTGATGGTTACGCTGGTAAAAGAGCATGGACTCCAGTACCTGCTGGCCGCGACGCTACTATGTGGCGTACTTCAAATCCTTGCCGGCTACCTGAAGCTCGGCTCGTTGATGCGCTTTGTTTCACGCTCGGTAGTCACCGGCTTCGTAAACGCATTAGCGATTCTGATTTTTATGGCGCAATTGCCTGAGCTGACCAATGTCACCTGGCATGTCTATGCCATGACCGCTGCGGGCCTGGGAATCATCTACCTGTTCCCGTATGTACCGAAAATCGGCAAGGTGATTCCCTCTCCATTGGTGTGCATTCTGACGCTGACTGCCATCGCCATTTACCTCGGTTTGGATATCCGCACCGTCGGTGACATGGGCCAACTGCCTGATACGCTCCCGATCTTCCTCTGGCCTGAAGTTCCGCTGAATTTTGAAACCCTGCGCATCATTTTCCCGTACTCGGCTGCGTTGGCAGTAGTGGGTCTACTCGAATCAATGATGACCGCGACCATCGTCGACGACCTTACCGACACCACCAGCAACAAAAACCGCGAGTGCAAAGGCCAGGGTGTGGCCAACATCGCTGCCGGCATGCTTGGCGGCATGGCAGGTTGCGCCATGATCGGCCAGTCGATCATCAACGTGAAATCTGGTGGCCGCACCCGTCTCTCGACATTGTGTGCCGGCGTTTTCCTGCTGCTGATGGTGGTATTTCTTGGCGAATGGCTCTCCAAAATCCCTATGGCGGCACTCGTGGCTGTGATGATCATGGTGTCCATCGGCACCTTTAGCTGGGATTCCTTGCGTAATCTGAAAGAGCATCCGCTGTCGACCAACCTCGTCATGGTGGCGACCGTCGTGGTCGTCGTGGCCACTCACAATCTGGCTTACGGCGTACTGGTAGGTGTGCTGCTGGCCTCCCTGTTCTTCGCAAACAAGGTCGGGCACTACCTGGATATCAAGAGCACTCTTGAAGAGACGAAATCGCATCGGACTTACCGCGTCGTGGGCCAGGTGTTCTTTAGCTCTGCGGACAAGTTCACTGAGGTTTTTGACTTCAAGGAGGCGCTCAACAAGGTCACCATCGATCTCACACAGGCGCATTTCTGGGATATCACCGCCGTCGCAGCGCTGGATAAGGTCGTGATCAAGTTCCGACGCGAAGGCGCTGAGGTTGAAGTGCTCGGTCTCAATGAAGCCAGCGCGACAATCGTTGACCGCTTCGGCGTGCATGACAAACCCGGTGCCATCGACAAGCTCATGAGCCACTAAAGAGAACGACAATGACCCGCGTAATGGCATGCATTGATAACTCACAATCCTCATTGGCGGTCTGCGATTACGCAGCATGGGCCTCGCAACGACTCAGCGCTCCCCTGACCTTGCTTCATGTGCTGGATAAGGAGAAATATCCTGCATCCGCTGACCTCAGCGGCAATATCGGTCTCGGTAGCAGAGAACATCTGCTGGAAGAGTTGGCCATGCTGGATGCGCAGCGGGCAAAACTGGCGTTGGAGCATGGGCAGCACATGCTTGAAAAAGCTCGCGAGCGAACAGTTCACTCTGGCGCCATGTCACCTGATATGAAGCAGCGCCATGGCCATCTCGTCGAGAGCCTGAGCGATCTCCAAGACGATATTCGGTTACTGGTGATTGGAAGAGTCGGTGAGGACAGCACGCGCAGTGCCCAAAGTCTTGGCAGCCAGATTGAAGCGATAGTCCGAACTATCCACCGCCCCACCCTGATTACAACCAGCCATTTCAGGAAACCTGAAACGGTCATGGTGGCATTTGACGGCAGCGCAACAGGCCACAAGACCTTACAGATGCTTGCTTCAAGCCCGCTGTGCGAAGGCCTGCCAATTCATATCGTCATGGTTGGAACGGATTCTGAAGACAACCAGAACGCGCTGGAGAAGGCACGAACCACGCTTGCGTCTTCCGGCTCGCTGGTGCATTCCGAGATCCGCCCAGGCGAAGTAGAGTCCACACTGCATGCGTATCAGGCAGAGCACGGCATTGACCTCTTGGTCATGGGGGCGTACGGGCACTCACGCATCAGGCAGTTTCTGATAGGCAGCACGACCACGACGATGCTGCGTACATCCACTGTACCCTTATTGCTGCTTCGCTGAGCCAGTTCCACTGGCCACAGTATTTCCAGAACTGAGGAAATACCGTGGCCACCCTGGACGATGACTAACTGATCTTGCCGCTACGAGACCACATGCAACTCATAACTGAAATTGTTCACCCCGAGCTGAAATCCAAGCAGGGCAGAGTATTCCGTCGACATGCAGCTCGCGGCATCGTGATGCGGGGTGAACAGATCCTGTTGCTGTTCACCGAGCGCTATAACGATTTCAGCTTTCCTGGAGGCGGCCTTGATGGTGACGAGGACATTGTCGCAGGCCTGAAGCGTGAGCTTGAGGAAGAGACTGGTGCTCGTGAAATACAGGTGCTCCAGCACTACGGTTACATCGAGGAGTACCGGCCCTACCAAAAGCCACAGTACGATCTGATGCACATGACCTCGCATTTTTATCAATGCGAAGTAGCGCCCCAGCTAGAGCCGGTGAGAATGGAAAGCCACGAAATCGCTAATGGTATGCGGCCTGTCTGGATCAACCTGCATGAAGCCATCGCACACAATGAAGCCGTCATGCAGCGTCACGAGTCTTCGATGGGGCAGTCAATTCTGCGCGAAACCTACATGCTGAGAAAAGTCGCTTCCGAATTGTTGATGCCAATCAGCCTTTGAGCTGACTATTTGGCGAAGTCCACTTAGCCTGCCTCAGGCAAGCATCCAATGCTGCGGGAGTAATTGCGTGATTTCGCTCGCCCGCTGTGTCGGAAGCCGCATCAGTACATCCTTGAGATAGGCATACGGATCGTGCCCATTCATACGCGCCGACTGGATCAGGCTCATGATTGCCGCCGCCCTTTTTCCACTGCGCAGCGACCCGGCAAATAACCAGTTCGAGCGCCCAAGCGCCCACGGCCGGATCAAATTCTCGATCTGGTTATTGTCGATGGGCACAGCACCATCTTCCAGGTAGCGCGTCAGCGCTACCCAGCGTTTAAGGCTGTAATCCAGGGCCTTGGCCGTGGCCGAACCCTCGGGCACAAGTTCGCGTTGGGCCAACATCCACTCATGCAGTTTTTCAGCGATGGGCACCGCTGTTTCCTGACGTAATCGCCAGCGGGCTTCGTCGCTCATTTCCTTGGCGTGTCGCTCGACTTCATACAACCCGCCAATCGAGTGAAGCGCCTGCTCCGCCAACTGGCTTTTATTGGCTGCATGCAGGTCGAAGAATTTGCGGCGTGCATGGGCCATGCAGCCGATTTCGGTGATGCCCAGCTCGAAGCTGGCCTTGTAGCCGGCGAAGTCATCGCAGACCAGCTTACCGTTCCACGTGCCCAGGAAGTTACGCGCATGTTCGCCGGCACGGCTGGGGCTGAAGTCGTAGACCACGGCCTTTAGGGCCGAGAAAGGCGTGGTGCTATAGGCCCACACGTAAGCGCGGTGGGTTTTCTTTTCGCCTGGTGCGAGCATCTGAACCGGGGTCTCATCGGCGTGGATCACGCCCTGGGCCAACACATGCTCACGCAGCGCATCGACCAGAGGCTGGAGCTGCACACCGGTCTGTCCGATCCATTGCGCCAGTGTCGAACGGGCGATGGGCAGTCCGGCCCGACCAAAAATCTTCTCCTGCCGGTACAGCGGTAAATGGTCGGCGAACTTCGCCACCATCACGTGGGCCAAAAGGCCTGCGGTCGGGATGCCCTTGTCGATCACTTGGGCCGGTACAGGCGCCTGGATCAGTGTTTCACACTGACGGCACGTCCATTTTCCACGCACATGCCGCTCAACTGTGAACACGCCCGGAGTGTAATCGAGCTTCTCGCTGACGTCTTCGCCGATTCGCTGAAGCTGGCAGCCGCACACGCACTGAGTATTCTCTGGTTCGTGACGGATCACGGTTCGCGGAAACTGCGGCGGCAGTGGTGCACGCTTGGGCTTATGACGTGGCTCGGCCGGTGCGGCCGGCGGATTGGCTGCCTTCAGCTCGGCTTCGATAGCTGCGATATCGGTATCGAGCAGATCATCAAGCAGACTGCCTTGGTCGGGGCTCAGTTGCTCGCTGCGCTTGGCGAACTTGTGTCGCTTGAGGATGGCGATTTCATGAGCCAGTTGCTCGTTGACCGTTTCGAGGCGTTGGATTTTCTGGCTCATGGAGTCGACCTGGGACAGCAACTGCATAGCCTGTTCGGCCAAGCCGCGCAGCTGTTCCGGTGTCATCTGGTCGAGATTGGGCGAGGAAGTCATGCCGCTGATTGTGTCAGAGCAGGTCGTCAACAGCGATAAACCGATGGGCTAATGGCAGGGGCTAAAGCACTGTGATCGCGCTGCCTGCGCCGACCCGCTGCCACGGCAAACCCAGTACCAAGGCTTGAAGTTGCTCGTTATCGAGTTCGACTTCCGATCCGTGACGGATGCCGGGCCAATGAAACTTGCCTTGGTTCAATCGTCGCGCTGCCAGCCAAATGCCCACACCGTCATGCACCAAGACTTTCATTCGGTTGGCACGGCGATTAGCGAAGAGGTATGCGCAGTGCGGCTTCGCCACACCGAACACCGCGATCACCCTGGCCAGCGCGGTCTCGGTACCGGCGCGCATGTCCATAGGCTCGGTGGCAAGCCAGATGGCATCGATCCGAATCATTCCAACAGGTCTCGCAGAAAGGTGGCACAGGCGACAGCGCTTTCGGTCGGCCAGTTCACTTTGACGGTGCCACGCGGGTGCTGGATTTCAATGCAGATACTTGATGAAGCTGCCTGCGAATGTCCTCCGGCTAGCGGCAAGGGCACTGGAATGAAAGCAGGTTGCAGCGCCATAGTTTTGTTCGTGAGTACCCTAATCCATTTATGTACGAGGTTCGCGTTAAGGCTGTGCTTCTGCGCGACGCTGGCAATCGATGCGCCGGGCTGGGCGCACTCTTGGACAACTTGGGCCTTGAAGGATTTTGAATAGGAACGGCGTTGTGACTGCATGGAAAGACCCGCTTAAAAGGCTAGAAATGGTGTCCACTTAAATTAGGTGGACACCATCGCCTTTGGCGTCGGGGTCAGGAAGGTGAGTTGGCCGGACGGTTACG
>NZ_RHQO01000125.1:0-5437 GCF_003935475.1 Pseudomonas sp. p99-361
GCTGACGACTCATGGCACCTCCTATTTGGGCCTCATTATGAGGCTTGGAGGTGTCTACGAAACCAGGGGCGATTCAAAGGTCTTAGGCGAGACCAGGTAGCTATCTACCTCTTCTAACAACTTACCAGTAACAGGGTCTAACCATTGAACCAACTCGATATAATCATCCAACAGTACAACTCGAATGGCCCTATGCTCTGAGTCCGCCGGGAAGATATCTATGATATCCCCGCGCACACGAAACGACCCACGCCTCAGAACCCGATCGACGCGATCATACTGCAGCAAAGCCAATTTTCGAACTAGTTCACCCTGCTCGATTTCTACTCCGCGTGCTAGCCGAACCTGTAGCGCACGGTAGCTGTCTGGATCTCCTAATCCATAAATTGAAGACACAGAAGCAACGACAATGACATCGCGGCGTTCAATCAATGACTTCGTAGTGGAAAGACGTAGGCGCTCCAGGTGCTCATTTATTGCCGAGTCCTTTTGAATGAAGCGATCGCTCCCAGGCATATAGACTTCGGGCTGAAAATAATCGTAATAGGAAACAAAATACTCCACCGCATTTTCAGGAAAGAAGTTCTTCATCTCACTATAGAGCTGTGCGGTCAACGTCTTGTTGGGTGCCAAAATCAAGGTGGGCCGCTTAAGGCGATGAATCACATTGGCCATGGTGAAGGTCTTACCAGAACCAGTGATACCCTTCAACATCTGATGTGTTGCACCCTCTTCAATCCCTGAGATCAGGCGTGCTACGGCCTCTGGCTGATCCCCTGCCGGCGTATAGTTTGAGTGCAAAATGAATTTACCACTTGACATGACAATCCTCCAAATCGCGACTTGGTATTCAACTGGCGTATCAGCCAATTGAAATACTCGAACCTTACCCTTAGTGGTACAGAACTTTCGGCAACTCGAAACTGATAGTGAAATATGCCTCCAGTTGGTAGCAACCACGTTTTGGGCTCTATGCACCGAGAGTGCTCACCTACAAACACCCTAAAGTGTTGACCGAGTCGAGCAAAAAATCCAATCAACTCGTGCCTTTGTCTCACTGATGCGCCGCCAAGCCTTAGCGCAGATCGTGCTAAACAGCTAAGGTGGCACGTATATTTCGACCTGAACTGGTTCACAAAGCCTCTCATGGACGACCAGCTCAAGATAGCCGCGCGATACGCCTGGGCGGCCGTTAGTCTTTTGCTCGAAGTCGGCGATGGATCGACATTATGGCTCGGACAGGAATGGCTAACTCAGGACTACTAGCCACTTCTAAGAAAGCTCGAACCGAGGCAGACTCGAATGAATTTTTGCCAGCAACAAGGGCAATGGTGCAGTGTGATGGCGTTCCAGTGATCACAACCGCCCTGACATTGGCCACATGCAAAAAATTATTAGCTAAGGACTGTGGAAGAACTGCAAAAAATCTACCTGTCGAAATGTGCGAGACCAGTACACTCACTGAATCAGTTACAACAGATCGCATTTTACTTTGCTCAAGCCTACTTTCTACAGTAACTGAGAAAGTAGAAGCCAACAAACAGAGCTGCCTGCTTAACACATCTTCCCACGTTACGCTTGCAGGAAGTTCCAAGCCGAAACACCCAAAAAGAAACAACCGCTCCTTATGCAGGACTCGCGTATCGAAATCCTCCATGCAAGTGTTCTCAAGATGCATAAGTGCCACGTCTAGACCATTACTTTTAATCCCTTGCAGCAATGAACATGGGCTAGCAGTACTGATAGTTTGCTGCAACAGTGGGAATTTTTCAGCAAGTGCAGCACTTAAGATCGGGGATATAGAAGTCGTCCCCGGTACGATACCCAGCCGCAACTCACCTTCGAATCCACTTCGCAATGCGGCAAGTTCTCGATCTAAGGTTCTGCAGTCATCAGACATTTTTTGAGCCAATGCCAACACACGATACCCTTCCAATGTCAGGCCATCATAGCGCCTGCCATGGCGCACGATCTCGACACCCATGTCCTTTTCCAACTGTCTAATTCCGGAAGAAAGCGTAGGCTGAGAGACATTACAGATTCTGGCTGCGTTACCATAGTGCCCCTCGCGATAGAGAGCCAACAGGTATTCAAAATTTCTGACAATCATATGTGACCTCATCTACCAGCCTGGCACACTCCCTCGTCGCCAGTTATACCCTGGCAGAGTACGCTCTTTTTACATCCGAGCACTCAACATGACCATACACATTAGCTGCCGATATGCACTCCAACCTTTCAACCTGGACGTACGAAAACTTCAACCATCACTTAAATCCATCTAAGAGATCACCATGCGCATATTCACAATCGGCTTCACCAAGACCACCGCGCAGTCATTCTTTACAAGACTAGGGGAATCCGGTGCTAAGCGCCTAATCGACGTTCGCCTAAACAATACATCTCAACTGTCGGGCTTTGCTAAACGCGACGACCTCAACTACTTCACCAAAAAAATCTGTGAGATTGAATACCATCATCTCCTATTGCTGGCACCCACAGCAGACATGTTTAACGAGTACAAAAGTAAAGGTGGTGATTGGACGCAGTACGCCGATAGCTTCCTAAAATTAATGTCATCGAGAAAGATAGAGAATATAGACAAGGAAATCATGGACAGCAGCTGCCTCCTTTGTAGCGAAAATAAACCTCACCACTGTCACCGTCGACTTGTTGCTGAATACCTGGCGAGCAAATGGCCAAATGTGGAGATCGTGCACCTTTAATATGCTAGCGATGTGAATCGAAAGCGCCGACATCTATCCCAGCTGCATACTCTACGGGTGAAATCTAGCTTATAGGGTACACATTCAGCTCATGTTTCCATCCCACAATATACGGCAAACGCGAGCTAGGTGCCGATCTCACATTCACTACCTAGAAGCTGCATACGTCCTGCAGGAACTGACAATCATCCCTGACTATCAATTCACCGTTGCAGTCTTACTTGGGTTCCAGCTCGGCGGGCCCACGCTTGGCCTGCGGTGTCGACCGCATGATCAGACGTGACCCTCGGTAACCGACACTGTGGTTCCAGACCCAACTCAGCGCGACACTCAAGCGATTGCGCACGCCAATCAGGAAATAGATGTGCGCCAGCTTCCAGATCCACCAAGCGAGTGCCCCACGCAGCTTCAGACGCCCCATGTCGATCACCGCCAGGCTACGACCGATGGTGGCCAGGTTGCCCTGGTGCTTGTACTTGAACGGCTCATCCACACTTTTGCCTTTCAGCCGCTTCTTGATCAGATTGGCAACGTACTGGCCTTGCTGCTTGGCCGCCGGCGCGATACCTGGCACGTACTTGCCATCCGACATCGCCGATGCCGCCGTGTCGCCAATCACGAAAATCTCGGGATGCCCCGGCACGCTCATGTCCGGCCTGACCAGCACTCGACCGGCACGATCCGCCTCGGCATTCAGCCAACGAGCGGCGGGTGACGCTTGCACCCCGGCCGCCCAGACTATGGTCTTAGCTGGAAGCGGCTTGCCCGCAACGATGACACCGTCAGCCGAGCAGTCGGTGACCGGAGCGCCCAACGCCACTTCAACGCCAAGCTTTTCCAGTGCGCGCCGGGTGTAGTCCGAGAGCTTCTCAGGGAACACCGGCAGCAGACGCGGCCCCGCCTCGATCAGCACCACCCGGGTAGCCCGCGGATCAATGGAACGGAAGTCATGGGCCAACGTGTCTTTCGCCAGCTCAGCGATCGTGCCCGCCAGTTCGACACCCGTGGGACCGCCGCCGATGATCACGAAGGTCTGCAGTGCGGCACGCTCGGCCGGATTATTGGAGCGTTCGGCCTCCTCGAACGCGGAGAGAATCCGTCCGCGAATCGTGGCAGCGTCCTCCAGAGTCTTCAGGCCGGGCGCATGGGGCTCCCATTCATCATGACCAAAGTAGGCGTGCGTTGCCCCCGTCGCCAGGACCAGCGTGTCGTAACCGACGGTCGAACCGTTGTCGAGCAGGACTTGTCGCGAGCCGACATCCACACCCTGTACCTCCGCCATGAGCGTCTGTACATTCTGACGGTTGCGGAACAGGTAGCGAATCGGCCAGGCAATTTCAGAGGTCGACAGCGACGCTCCGGCCACCTGGTACAGCAGGGGCTGGAACAGGTGATAGTTGCGGCGATCGATGATCGTTACGTCCACGTCGGCGCCGGAGAATCCGTTGACAACGTCCAGCCCGCCGAAACCCGCGCCAACGACGACGACATGATGCCGTTTGTCAGAGGTCTTTTTCATCTTCAGGGTCTCCAGTGTTCAGCGATTCAACGCAGCCGCATGGTGGGCCATGTGTCCGCCCAGGTAGCTCGAAATAAAGTAGTAGCTATGGTCATGCCCGGGTCGCAGATTGAGGGTCAGCGGGTGCCCTGCCTGTTCACAGGCGGCGCGCAGCAGTTCTGGGCGCAGCTGGTTCTCGAGAAACTCATCGCCCAGCCCTTGATCGACCAGCAACGGCAAGCGCTCTTGCGCAGTACGGATCAGTTCAACCGTGTCATAGCGCTTCCAGTCATCCTGGTTGTGCTCGCCCAGGTAAGCCGCCAGAGCCTTCTGCCCCCAGGGCACTTGCGTGGGGGCGACGATCGGCGAGAATGCTGAAACACTCGCATAACGACCTGGGTTGCGCAGCGCAATGACCAAGGCACCATGTCCACCCATGGAGTGCCCGCTGATGCTGCGCTTGGACGACGCTGGGAAGTTAGCCTCGACCAGCGCCGGCAGTTCGTCGACCACATAGGAATACATCTGGAAGTGATCGCTCCAGGGCAGCTCCGTGGCGTTCACGTAGAAACCCGCCCCTTGGCCGAGGTCATAGGCCGCGTCGTCGGCGACGTTCTCCCCGCGTGGGCTGGTATCGGGGGCGACGACTATGATCCCATGCTCTGCGGCATACTGCTGCACGGCCGCCTTGGTGATGAAGTTTTGCTCCGTACAAGTCAGCCCAGACAGCCAGTAAAGTACTGGAAGCTTTTTATGTTCGGCCTGAGGGGGGAGATAGATGCCGAACTTCATCGTGCAACCGAGCACGGTCGACTCATGCTGATAGACGTCCTGCCAACCCTCGAAGCTGGCGTGATGTTCAATGCGTTCCATGGATATTCTCCTCATCTCTACGAGCCAGCGTTACCACTGGCATGAAGGATCACTGCTACAAACCCGGGCGCCACCACACCACGAAGGCCAGATGTCGTCTTCGATGTGCAAGTAATAAAATGTGCAAGCCAGTGAGACATCAAAACGAGAAATACAGCAAATGACACAGCCCACTGGCTTGCTGTGAATTCCGTGTGTCTTGCAACGCCTTCGGCCATGAAGGCGAGACAATTACCTTTCGGAGCTCGCGTCAGCTGACGTGATCTCCGAGTGCCGTGGCCGCGTGGCATGAGTAGGCATGCCAGGCACGGTCACGGCCAGAGCGGAAGGTGCGGTCGCC
>NZ_RHQO01000126.1:0-5435 GCF_003935475.1 Pseudomonas sp. p99-361
CTCACAGGCCTCACTGGCCCGAAACAAACGTAGGAGCGAGCGCAGCTCGCGATGCGCCGCGCGGGCGGCGCTCGATCGCACAGGCGCTGCATACCTTGTGGCAAACACCTGTCCGAATCAGGATCAACCAACGGCCTGCCTTTCAATGGTCACAAAGCTGTAACACAGCTGATGCAAAGTGTGCCGGCCATCACAAGGAGCGCTTTTCGATGATTCGCCTGATGAAGTCTGCTGCACTCGCCGTTGCCGTTTCGCTTTGCGCCACTTCCGCTGCATTTGCTGCTGAAAACGTACGCCTGACCGGTTCCGGCGCCAGCTTCCCGGCACCGATCTACCTGACCTGGTTCAAGGATTTCAGCAAGAACACAGCGGGCGTTACCGTTGATTACCAATCCAAGGGGAGTGGCGCGGGCGTTCAGGACTTCCTGAACAAGACCGTCGACTTCGCCGCCAGCGACTCGGCCATGAGCGAAGCCGACATCGCCAAGGTTGCCGAAGGCGTCCAGTTGCTGCCGATGACCGCCGGCGAAATCGTCCTGGCTTACAACCTGCCCGGCAACCCCAAGGGCCTGAAGTTGCCGCGCGATGTTTACTCGAACATCTTCCTCGGCAAGATCACCCAGTGGAACGACCCGAAAATCGCCGCGGCCAACCCGCATATGAAGCTGCCTGACCTGCCCATCACCGTGGTGGTACGTGCCGACTCCAGTGGCACCAACGCCGTGTTCACCAAGCACCTGTCGGCCATCAACGCCGACTTCAAGAGCACCTTGGGTGAGGGCAACACGGTCAACTGGCCAGCGACCGACAAGTTCATCAAATCGCCGAAGAACGACGGGGTGACCGCTACCGTTCGCCAGACCCCAGGTGCCATTGGCTACATCGAGTACGGCTTCGCCAAGCTGGCCAAGGTGGACTTCGCTGCCCTGGAAAACAAGGCTGGCCAGTACGTGGTGCCAAATGCCGAAAGCGGAGCCCAGGCCCTGGCAGCGGTGAAACTGCCGGAAAACCTGGTCGCCAACCTGCCCGACCCGGAAGGCGCCAAGTCCTACCCGATCACCTCCTACACCTGGATGATCTTCCGCAAGGACAACGGCAACCCGGCAAAGGCCAAGGCCATGCGTGAGATGGTCGAGTACGGCCTGACCCAGGGCCAGAAGATTGCCGACTCGATGGGCTACATCCCGCTGCCGCCATCGGTTGTCGACCAGGTGCGCAAAGCGTCTGCAAACATCCAGTAACACCCAGGCGCTCCCGGCAGCGGCATGAAGCCATGCCGGGGGTGTTTGTCCCTTGTCCCGGAATACGCCATGAACACACCTTTTGCCATACCGGATAATCCCGATTCCGCGTGCCAGCCACCGTCTACGAAAGACTTTCTGGTCGACCGCACCTTCCGTGCGCTTGCCCGTATCGGGGTGGTGCTGGTACTGGCGCTGGTTTTCGCGCTGGTCTACGAAGTGGGCCGCAAGGCACTGCCAGGCATTGAAAAGCACGGTTTCGACGTGCTCCTGGGCAGTGTCTGGGATGTCAACCAAGGCAAGTACGGTATTCTGCCCGCGATCTGGGGTACGCTCTACAGCGCCTTCATCGCCCTGTTGATTGCCGGTTTCTTCGGCGTCAGCATGGCCATTTTCCTCACCCAGGATTTCCTTCCGGCCAGGCTTGCCGCGGTGTTCCGCACCATCGTCGAGCTGCTCGCCGCCATCCCCAGCGTGGTCTATGGCCTGTGGGGCATCTATGTGGTCATCCCGGCCATTCGCCCCCTGACCACCTGGTTGAACAGCGAGCTGGGCTGGATTCCGTTTTTTGGCACCTCCCTCAGCGGGCCCGGCCTGCTGCCGGCCGCACTGGTCCTGGCGATCATGATCCTGCCGACCATTGCGGCCGTTTCGCAAGACGCGCTGACCAGCGTGCCGATGAAAACCAAGCAGGCCGCCTACGGCATGGGCACCACGCACTGGGAGGCCATCCTGAAAGTGATGGTGCCTTCTGCGGCCACCGGTATCTTTGGCTCGCTGGTGCTGGGCCTTGGCCGGGCACTGGGCGAAACCATGGCGCTGGCCATGCTGGTGGGCAATGCCAACACCATTTCCGTGTCCTTGTTCGCCCCGGCCAATACCCTGGCAGCGCTGCTGGCGCTGAACTTCCCGGAAGCTGGCCCGAACGAGATCGAAGTGCTGATGTATGCGGCACTGGTACTGATGTTCATCACCCTGCTGGTGAACGTGCTTGGCTCGATGATCATGCTCTACGCCCAGCGGGGGAATAAACAATGACCAACCTGACAACCCCTGCCGCCGCGTTGCCCAGCTTGCAGCGCCGGCTCGAAGGCCGCGCCCTGCGCAGCCTGGTATTGACCATCCTGGCCTGGTTGGCCGCGTTGCTGGCCAGTGTGCCGCTGATTTCCGTGCTGTACATGCTGATCACCCGCGGCGGTGCCCGCCTGAACCTGGAGGTGTTCACCGAACTGCCGCCGACGGGGTTCGAGATGGGCGGCGGTTTCGGCAACGCCATGGCCGGTACCTTCGTCATGGTCGGCATCGCTGCCGCCATCGCGGTGCCGGTGGGTATCCTGGCCGCGGTGTTCCTTGCCGAGCTGGGCCCGGACAGCAAGCTGGCCAACGCTGCAAGGTTTGCCGCCAAGATGCTCACCGGCCTGCCATCGATCCTGGCCGGTGTGTTTGCCTACGCCCTGGTGGTGATGACTACCGGCACCTATTCGGCACCGGCAGGCGGGGTGGCACTGGCGGTGCTGATGCTGCCCATCGTGGTACTGACCGCCGAAGAGGCGATGAAGATGGTACCCAAGATCATGAAGGACGCTGCCTACGGCATGGGCTGCACCCGTGCCCAGGTCATCTGCAAGATCGTGCTGCCCACCGGCTTGCCGGCCATTCTCACCGGTGTGATGCTGGCCGTGGCCCGTGCCGCAGGTGAAACCGCGCCCTTGCTGTTCACCGCGCTGTTCAGCAACTACTGGATCTACCACAACGGTGACCTGGCGGTGATGAATCCCACTGCCTCGCTGGCAGTGCTGATCTACAACTTCTCCGGCATGCCGTTCGACAACCAGCTGGAGCTCGCCTGGGCGGCCTCGCTGGTGCTGGTCATGATCGTGCTGGTCATCAACATCCTTAGCCGTGTATTCGGCAAGCCCAAGTATTGAGAACAGGGAGCATCCATCTTGAACGTATCCACCGCACAACGTGCCGCTCCCGTGGCCAGCGAAGCCACCCCCATTGTCATGGACTGCAAGCTGGACAAGATCTTCTACGGCAACTTCATGGCCGTGCGCGACAGCCATGTGCCGATCCGCAAGAACGAGATTACCGGCTTCATCGGCCCGTCCGGCTGCGGCAAGAGCACCGTGCTGCGTAGCCTGAACCGCATGAACGACCTGGTGAAAGGCTTCCGCTTCGAGGGCCACGTGCACTTCCTGGGCCAGGATGTGTATGGCAAGGGCGTAGACCCGGTAGTGGTGCGCCGCTATATCGGCATGGTGTTCCAGCAGCCCAACCCGTTTTCCATGAGCATTTTCGACAACGTTGCCTTTGGCCTGCGCCTGAACCGCTACAAAGGGGACCTGGGCGACCGCGTGAAACACGCCCTGCAAGGCGCTGCGCTGTGGGACGAAGTGAAGGACAAGCTCAAGGTCAGCGGCCTGTCGTTGTCCGGCGGCCAGCAGCAGCGCCTGTGTATCGCCCGGGCCATCGCCACCGAGCCGGAAGTGCTGCTGCTGGACGAGCCGTGCTCGGCACTCGACCCCATTGCCACCCGCCGCGTGGAAGAGCTGATGGTCGAGCTGAAAAAGGACTACACCATCGCCCTGGTGACCCACAACATGCAGCAGGCGATTCGCGTTGCCGACACCACGGCGTTCTTCTCGGTCGACATTTCCCAGGGTACCCGTACCGGCTACCTGGTCGAGATGGGGCCGACCGCGCAGGTCTTCCAGAACCCGCGTGAACAACTGACCAGTGATTACATCAGCGGCAAGTTCAGCTGACCCATCGCTGTACAAGGGGGCGGTGCTGCAACCAGGAAGGTGGCAGCACCGCCCGCACAACCTTTGGTTAAAGTGTTACCCAGGATTTCCAATGCAACCGATGCGTCGATTAGATCTGTCTGCGGTAGAGCGCGCTCTGCGCGAGGTGCAGGGCCGTTTTGCCGAGCTGAGCCAACACTTCACCGAACCGCGGGACCCGTTCACCGACGAGGTGCTGCTGAATGTGGTTGAAGGCTACGCGCTGATTGACGACTATGTCGCTCGCGGAATAGACCTGTTCGACCTGCAACAGCTGAACCTGATGCTGGAAATCAATGCCACGGTGCTGTGTGGCCGTGACCCGGCCCGGCGCGTGGAGTTCGCGGCGCACCTGGCGGCGACCGAAGCGCATTTTTTCAACAATGTGGAAGGTGGCATCAAGGACTTGCACAACTGGTATTGCGCCTACCGCAGCGATTCGATCTGGAAGCGGGCAGCCGGTGTGTACGTACGTATCCTCAGCAAGCCACAGCTGTTCATCGAAGGTAACAACCGCACCGGCTCGCTCATCGTAAGCTACCTGCTGATGCGTACCGGGTTGCCGCCATTCGTGCTGTCGCTGGACAACGCCGAGGGCTACTTCAACCCGTCCTCGGTCATACGTAATTCCGCCAAACACGGTGTCAAGGCTTTGTACGAACTGCCCAAGATCAAGAAAAAGTACGCCGCGTTCCTCGAAGCCAAGGCGCCTGCGCCCGGCAAGTTCTTCCTGGGCGCCACCGCGGTGCCTGTTTGCGCGGGGGGGCGCTGATGCAACCGTTCACCCTGATAGAGCGCGGGCGGCAGGCCATCGAGCGCAAGCTCAAGCGTGGCCAGGTGCGCATTTCGTTCGATATCGACGACACCCTGGCCTGCCAGCCTGAGCACGCGGCTGCCGAGCACAGCAGGTTGCCGGGCTTCGTCCACCGCTGGCTCGGTGAGCCCCTGCGCAGCGGTACCCGCGAGCTGATTCGCGACCTGCGCCGCCAGGGCTGCAGCATCTGGATCTATACCTCGTCCGGGCGCACCCCAGCGTACATCCGCCGCTGGTTGCTGCTGTACGGCATTCATGTCGACGGGGTGGTCAACAGTGACCGCCACCAGCACATACTGGCGCGGAATGGGCTGGCGCATTCCCCGTCCAAACTGCCGTCGGCCTTCGATATCGACCTGCATGTGGATGACTCCGAAGGCGTGCGGCTGGAAGGCGTGGACCATGGTTTCCGCGTTGTGGTGGTGTGCCCGCAGGATAAGCACTGGGCGCAGAAGGTCAAAGCCGCAGCGGTGGACGTGCAGGCCCGCCTGGCCCGGCAGCAGCCGCACCGCTACGAAGCGCCTGTGAGATCGAGCGCCGCCCGCGCGGCGCAATCGCGAGCTGCGCTCGCTCCTACGTTTGTTTCGGGCCAGT
>NZ_RHQO01000127.1:0-5225 GCF_003935475.1 Pseudomonas sp. p99-361
GCGCCGCGCGGGCGGCGCTCGCTCCAACAGGCGCTGCCATACCTTGTGGCAAACACCTGTCAGCCCTAAGGCGATCCTTGTGGGAGCTGGCTTGCCGGCGATAGGGCCAGTACAGGCTACGAATTACTCGAACAATGCATCCAGGGCCTGCTCCAGCCGGGTCACGGCAATGACCTGCAGCCCCGCTGGCGGCTCCTTCGGTGCATTGCCCTTGGGCACGATCGCCCGCTTGAAGCCGTGCTTGGCCGCTTCCTTCAAGCGCTCCTGCCCGCTTGGCACCGGGCGTACCTCGCCCGACAAGCCGATCTCGCCGAACACCAGCAGGCCATGGGCCAGTGGGCGATTGCGCAGGCTGGACATCACCGCCGCCAGCAGCGCCAGGTCCGAAGCGGTTTCCAGCACCTTGACCCCGCCCACCACATTGAGGAACACGTCCTGGTCGTGGGTGGGTATACCGCCGTGGCGGTGCAGTACCGCCAGCAGCATGGCCAGGCGGTTCTGGTCCAGGCCCAGGGTTACCCGGCGCGGGTTGGCCAGGTGGCTGTCGTCCACCAGCGCCTGCACCTCGACCAGCATGGGCCGGGTGCCTTCCCAGGTGGCCATCACCACGCTGCCCGGCACTTCCTCCTGGGTACGGTTGAGGAAGATCGCCGACGGGTTGGAGACCTCTTTCAAGCCGCGGTCGGTCATGCCGAACACGCCCAGTTCGTTGACGGCGCCGAAGCGGTTCTTCACCGCCCGCAGCAAGCGCAGGCGGCCGTCGGACTCGCCCTCGAAATACAACACGGTATCGACCATGTGCTCCAGCACCCGCGGGCCGGCCAGCGAGCCCTCCTTGGTGACATGGCCGACCAGGAAGATGGCCGTGCCGCTCTGCTTGGCATAACGCACCAGCAACGCCGTGCTTTCACGCACCTGGGCAACGCCACCAGGGGCTGACTGCAACTGCTCGGTGAAGATGGTCTGGATGGAGTCGATCACCATTACCCGCGGTTTTTCGACACGTGCCGTGGCAATGATCGTCTCGATGCAGGTTTCGGTCATGACCTTGAGCTTGTCCTGGGGCAGGCCCAGGCGGCGCGAGCGCATGGCCACCTGTTGCTGCGATTCCTCGCCAGTGACATACAGTGCCGGCATGCCCACGGCGATGTTGCACAGGGTCTGCAACAGGATGGTCGACTTGCCGATGCCAGGGTCGCCACCAATCAGCACCACCGAGCCGTCTACCAGGCCGCCACCCAACACACGGTCCAGCTCGGTGCTGCTGGTGGTGAAACGGGGGATCTCCTCGACGCTGACTTCGGCCAGGGTCTTGATCTGTGCCTGCTGCCCGGTCCAACCGGCGCGGCCACTGCTGGGCGCAGCGGCACCGCCGCTTTCGATCATGGTTTCGACCAGGGTGTTCCAGGCCCCGCACTCACCACACTGGCCGGCCCATTTGGGGAAGGTCGCGCCGCACTCGGTGCAGCCATACATGCGCTTGGCCTTGGCCATGGGTTGGGGTCTCCTGGAAAAATCGCCATGATAGCCGAGCCGCACGTGCCTCGAGCGCTTCGGGATGCGACAAAACTATTCGTTCTAACCGCAGTCAGTTGCCCTGAACACAACGCATGAAGCGTTCAAGTGGCTTACACTGCGTTTACCTCACCTTTTGTTACAAGGATCTAAACATGGGCATGCTCAATGAGTTCAAGGCCTTCGCGGTCAAAGGCAACGTCGTCGACATGGCGGTTGGTATCATCATCGGCGCAGCCTTCGGCAAGATCGTCTCGTCCTTCGTCGGCGACGTGATCATGCCTCCGCTGGGCCTGTTGATTGGTGGTGTGGATTTCAGCGATCTGGCCATTACCCTGAAAGCCGCTCAAGGTGACGTACCGGCGGTGGTGCTGGCCTATGGCAAGTTCATCCAGACCGTGATCGACTTCCTGATCGTGGCCTTCGCCATTTTCATGGGCGTGAAGGCCATCAACCGGCTCAAGCGTGAAGAGGCCGTGGCACCGACTGCCCCGCCAGTGCCTACCCCCCAGGAAACCCTGCTGACCGAGATTCGCGATTTGCTCAAGACGCAGAACCAGAACCGCCTGCCTTGAGGTTGCCGGGCTGCCTTGCAGCCCGCTCCTGCTCGCCGGCACCGGCAGCGCCGGTGCCCAGGCCCAGCGCCTTACCAGTAATTCTCGACCGCCACCTGGCCGGGCCGCTTGCTCAGGCTCAACTGCAGGTCGCGTGCCTTGAGCACCTTGCGTGTCTCGTCGATCATCTCCGGGTTGCCGCACAGCATCACCCGC
The DNA here is from genome assembly GCF_003935475.1 of Pseudomonas sp. p99-361. Classification (NCBI taxonomy): domain Bacteria; kingdom Pseudomonadati; phylum Pseudomonadota; class Gammaproteobacteria; order Pseudomonadales; family Pseudomonadaceae; genus Pseudomonas; species Pseudomonas sp. p99-361. Next base: position 2,286 of record NZ_RHQO01000127.1, read on the forward strand.
GAATGCTCGGGGGACAGTTCCAGCCCCGCCGCCCTCTCCAACTCACCGTTCTCGATCAGCGTGGTAATGCGCTGGTTCAGCGCGCCAGGGTGCTGCTCGCGGGTCACCACCGGAATGAACTGCAACTTGCCAGCAAACTCGGCCAGATAATCGCGCTGTTCCAGCCCGGCAATTTCATCCACATAAGCCAGCTCTCTGGCCTCGCGCACCGAATACACCAGTTTGATGCTGTCGAACCGCTCCCAGGCCTCGAAGTCCTGCAGGATCGACATGAACGGCGCAATGCCGGTACCGGTAGCCAGCAGCCACAGGTCGCGGCCGCCGACGAAGCGGTCGAGGGTGAGGAAGCCAAACGCCTGGCGGTCTATCAGCAAGGTATCACCTGCCCCCAGGCGGCTCAGCTCACTGGTGAACTCGCCGCCCGGCACCACGATGGAGAAGAAATCCAGGTGCTCGTCATGGGGCGCACTGACCATGGAATAGGCGCGCCATACCACGCTGCCATCGGCCTTGGTCACGCCCAGCCGGGCGAACTGGCCGGAACGGAATCGGAACCCGGCATCGCGCGTAACCCGCAGGCTGAAGAGGTTCGGCGTCAGCGGCTGAACATCGAGCAGGGTCTGGCGGGTGAACTTTTCGGCGCTAGCGGTCATATCGGGCTCCAGGGTTGGCGTGTGCACAGTGTCGCCTAAAGTGCTCGGGATAAAAACCACCGCTTTGTAGGGCCTCACGCCGGGTGCCGGTATGAAAGTCGCAGAGAATGCGGTTGGCTATAGCAAAAAATCCCAACACAACGGTAGGTCTTTTCCTACACTAGTCCTGATTCTCAAACGGATTGGATCCCGCGCCTCAAGGAGTGTTTCAGATGCTTCACTGGAAACCTGAACATCTTGATGCGTTCGTCAGCGAGCGCAGCCCAAAGAAGCTGTTCAACATCGCAGTGCATCTGGCGCAGGACCTGGCCATGCAGTACCTGGGGCTGAACCTGCGCATTCAGATCGCGACCCAGACGCCCAGGCTCTACCTGTACAGCAACTATCCCGATGAATGGATCAGTCGCTATCAGCGTGACGACTTCTACAAGCAGGACTGCGCCGCCCACCTCAGCCACCAGTCGACCCTGCCGGTGCTGTGGACCGACGAGCTCTATCATGAGGCCCCGCACTTTCGCGAAGCAGCCTGCCAACATGGCCTGCGTCACGGTTGGACGCAGTCGCTGCACGACCTGCAACACAACGAGAGCCAGATCAGCGTGGCCCGCCCGGCGGGCAGCATCGACATCAACGAGCTCTACGAGAAGGCCGGCAGTGTGCAGTGGCTGTGCCACACGCTGCATGCCGTGCTCGGCGAACACCACCTGAACGCTTTGTGCCCGCCACAACCGAAGATGAGCGCGCGTGAGCTGGAAGTGCTGAAATGGTCCGCCGCTGGCAAGACCGCTGCCGACGTTGCCTGCATTCTGTCGTTGTCGCAAAGCACGGTGAATTTCCATATCCGCAGCGTGATCACCAAGACCAATGCCGCCAACAAGGCTGGCGCCATCGCCATTGCCGCGTTGCGCGGCTGGATCTGACCTTCAGACCTGCGACCCGGGGCAAAGCCCTGTAGAATCGCCTGGCAAAGCCCGGGGCGAACCGCAACGGGCAGTTTCATACCCGAGCCAGACGCCATGCCCCTGTTGACAACCCCTTACGCCGAACTCGACCTGATCCGCCAGCCCGAACAGGCCAACGACCCTTTGCAGGCTTTCGATGCCGCCGACGAATACCTGCTCGTACAGTTGCACGCGCAGGCACCTGACGCCAACTGCCGGGTGCTGGTGCTCAACGACAGCTTCGGGGCCGTGGCCGCCAGCCTGGCTGGCAAGGTGCAGGTGACCAGCAGCGGCGACTCCCACCTGGCGCACATGGCCCTGGAAAAAAACCTGGCGCGCAATGGCCTGCCGTTCGACAGCGTGCCGTTCGTGCCAGCCAGCGAGCACTGGCAGGGCCCGTTCGACCGGGTGCTGCTGCGCGTGCCTAAAACCCTGGCCCTGCTCGAAGAGCAACTGATTCGCCTGCAGGGGCAGCTGGCCCCCGCTGCGCAGGTGATTGCCGGAGCAATGGTCAAGCACTTGCCACGCGCGGCCGGTGACCTGTTGGAGAAATACATCGGCCCGGTGCAGGCTTCGCTGGCGCAAAAGAAGGCCCGCCTGCTCACCGCGACCCTGGCAGAGCGCCCCCTGGCCCGCTCGCCCTACCCTAGCCGTTACCGCCTGGACACGCCGGCGCTGGAATTGCTCAACCATGCCAACGTGTTCTGCCGTGAGGGCCTGGATATCGGCACGCGGGCGTTCCTGCCGCACCTGCCACGCGACCTCGGCCGCGCGCGGGTAGCAGACCTGGGCTGTGGCAACGGGGTGCTGGCCATTGCCAGTGCCCTGGCCAACCCGGATGCCGAGTACACCTTGGTGGACGAGTCGTACATGGCGGTGCAATCGGCACGGGAGAACTGGCGCGCCGCCTTGGGTGAGCGGCCGGCCACCTTCGAAGCAGCCGACGGCTTGGCCGGGGCCGAGAAACAGTCGCTGGATGTGGTGCTCTGCAACCCGCCGTTCCACCAGCAACAGGTGGTTGGCGATTTTCTTGCCTGGCGCATGTTCCAGCAAGCACGCGAAGCGTTGGTGGTGGGCGGGGCCCTGTACATCGTGGGCAACCGCCACCTGGGCTATCACAGCAAGCTGGCGCGGTTGTTCCGTGGGGTGGAGCAGGTAGCGGCTACGCCCAAGTTTGTAATCATCAAAGCGCGCAAGTAAGCCTGTACCGGCCCTATCGCCGGCAAGCCGGCTCCCACAGGTACTGCACGAGGCGCGAGGCAGATGCGACCCTGTGGGAGATTCTATGGTTCCTGGCAAGGGTAGCCGCTGCATCTTCAGTGCCTGTGAGATTGAGCGCCGCCCGC
>NZ_RHQO01000128.1:0-5103 GCF_003935475.1 Pseudomonas sp. p99-361
CGCTGAGTTCGGTATAAGACATAGGGGCAGCACCGTACCGGAAAGGTCAGGTGTTGCACTCAGTTTTTGCCGCCGCCCAGGCATACCCTCTCATTAACTTAGCCAAAGCTAACTGAACTGCTGGCCCTATCTCGATGCATGTAGATAGACTAAATTCTCTCACGACTACAGGACGACAGCGGTCCAAAGCGAAAGACAAAGGACTGCCGGCCTCCTCAATTAGCGTCCCCTGTTAACTAGATTTAACCTTAAACTGTTGTCGTTAACAGACCAAAAAATAGATTTAACCGCTTGGATCACACTGCATAGCAACTCACCTACAGCATCGCTACTGGGTTTGTGACAGCTACCGTCCATTCGGGAGCCGATACTGGACGTCAATGTGGCGCTTGATCTCCAAGATGTCCTCGGTCGCGTCAGGAGCGGCGGCCTCGTGCTGGGAGTACAACACATCTGTCGTCTACGTCGGGTTATCTTCGATCCTGTTGCCATAGAACTAGGCCGGAGCTTGGGTACAGCGGGTCGATCGGTGATTGGTATCTGGCTCGCTTTGCTGCAAGCGGGTGGAGCGTCGTTCCATCTGTTAGAGGACAAAATGGCTTTGTCGCTCGTCGGTTCCGTCGCGATGACCCTGGTGCTCATCATCTGGCAAAAACCCGGGCGGTATCGTGGGTAAGTCCAAAGAGCAGGGGGGGGCGCCGACTACATGGTGGCACCCTGCTACAATCGCCTCCCTTGGAATAGAGAGGCCGACATGACACGGATCGCTGTAACACTTGCTAGTTCTCTTGCACTCACCGGCTGCATGACGCAGATGCCCGAATCGGAATACCAGACGATTTCTAAGTTGGTCTCAGCCGCAGGCCTGTGCAAACGCGAGCAACTTATCACCGCAGACCAATACAACAGCTTTGTCTCGTTCCAGATGCAGCGTCGTCCAGCCCAGTACCTGTATGACCAGGGCAAGCTGTGGAATATGGTTCAAAGCTACTCGGCTGAGGCGGATGCTATGGTTCTCACCGACGCAGATCGATCGAAAGCCCAGATCGCTTGTGCTCAGGTGGCTAGCGCGGCGGACGAAATGGCCAGAATGAGCCAAGCACCAGGCGTCGCACCGCAGATGCCGGTCTATACCCCTCGCAACACCAACTGCATCACCAATTACGGCTACACGACCTGCTCGTCATATTAAAGCCCGGGAACAGACCCAATGAAATATATCGCCGCCCTTGCCGTAGCCCTCTCCCTCGCGGGATGCGCCTCCGAGCAGCAGACCTGGAAGGCCACGGCCACAACCGACGAATTCACCGATAAGACCACCATGATGGTCACTACGGGCGATCTGGGCACGCCGAACTGGATCGTCACCCAGCCGCTGCACTTCTACCCGGTAGTCCGGAAGGAAGGCAGCGAGATCTACGTCGGCATCATGTCCGGTGGCCGCTTCAAGGTGCCGGTCGGTACCGTCCAACTGCGCATCGACCAGAACGAGGCGTGGACAATCTCTCCGCAGGAAACGCCGGTGAGCATGGCCCCGTCTATCCCGTTGGCCCCGCTCGTTGGGCTGCAGGGCGAGCAGGCTGCACTGGTCAACAACGCCCAGGAACAGGCGATGAAGTCCACGTCGCAGTTGATGAGCCCGTACACCGTGACAGGCGGCGATAAGGCCAAGCAGATCCTCAAACAGATGGTCTCCGGCCACCTGATCAAGTACCGCACCGTAGGCATCAATCAGGCCGCGTCGACCACCGGAGAGGCCGTTATCGACCCGTCGCTGGTCAAGTCGCTGCGGGAGATCGGCATCGAGCCGAACAGCCTGTAAGGCGTTCCTGCAGCCACAAAAAAGCCCGCCAAGCGGCGGGCTTGCGGGGACAGCGCCAATCAGATTGACGGAGTATGTACGTCGGCGGTCGCGGTGGTAGCCAGGTCAAAAGCGGGCATCACAGGGGCCAACGAGCAAGTCACCTAGGGAGTCTATTCGCCGAACAAGCATGAAACCTTCCTGCGAAGCGGTAATTACATTTGTCACCCGAAAGCGTAACGCAGTGCCAGAGGGGGTGAGCGTTGGTCGCTGGCTACCTGCAAAAGCAGCCTCTGCAGGTAGCCACAGTTTTGCTGCTGCTGATCCAATGCGGCAATAAGGAAGAGAATCCCCCGCAATCCAAAACCTGAGCGCAAGCGTAAGCCCCGGCTAAGCCGGGGCGATTCTTCGTCGGGATTCGTCAACATGGGATCAACACCTGTAAATACGTAGTCAGGATAGTCATAAGTCAATCCCGGCATGACCCTCACCCCTGGCCGGAGAATCGGCCCATGTTAACCATGTTGTTCCCAAGTGACACCCCGGTCGACAGTTCAATCCCATCGGTCACGTTGCCAACTTCATCCCTCGTCGATGACTCTGAGACCGGCGGCCGACCAGCCGCCGGTCCATTTGAGCGTGCTTGAAAGCCGCGTCGTTTCTGGATGAGACAGTTTTAATTCTCTAACGCATCCGTCCGGATCGGAATTTTAAGTGGTCGCGGCAGTTTTGCGATTCCTCTCAACGAGGCTGCAGTCCGCGAAAACAGCGATGCTCCCGCGACAGTTTTAATACTCAAAGTCTACTTCGACTCGCAACTGATCCAGCTCTGTGTTTGGGGCGCGGGAGGCCTGTAGGTGTTTCCCTTGGCTACGATCCTTTCCTCCACTATCTCCACGGGGCCAGGCCCTTTGTTCAAAGTTTTCTCAGGTACTGCGAACGTATCCGACTTCTCAGCGGCGTGGGCAGTAGGGTTACGGCTATTGGCCTTTCCTGCTCCGCCCGAGGCTTGCGCACCGGGCACCGCTGAGATCTCCCAGATTCTGTGCAAAGGACTTCCCGACGTGCGCAGGGGCTCCGACCGCGCCGGATCAGAGCATGACTGGCGTATAACGCCATGCTCCGTATTACCTTTTGCTTCGCTTAACAGCATCGGCATCCCGAATTCCTAATTACGCGGCTCAATGGCTGGCCCATCGGTTACCCCTGTCAACGCTTCACGCTGCACCTCGCGGTGCAACATGCATGAATCGGGGTCTGGTTGAATCGCCATTTCTTACCAGTATCGAACTTTAATCGACTATCCTCTGCCACCTTTAACTGATGCTCTAAGCGTCCGGCCAACACACCTTGCTCGAGCAAGGCCGGAATCCACTTCCGCGGTAGCAGCCCCTCTTCACTGATATTGTGTCGGCAACGATACCCTAGCGAGACTGCACTGCTTGTTGATGGGGGAGCGTTGCAGCACACTAAACGTCCATCGTAAGGAGACGGCCCCATATGAAGGATACACCTCGCATTCCCCTGATTATCCTTGATGTTCAGGATGCGATTGATCAACCTATTTGGGATGGTAAAAGCCACCCTGGTTATTTGTCCGCAATCCAACGCCTTCTGCGGCACTGGCGATCAAATGGCTGGCCTGTCCTTCATGTGAAGCATGATGAAAAGAATCCCACCTCCAGCTATCACGTTCATGGCCCCTGGAATGGAATCAAAAAAGAAGTGGCCCCGGTAGAGGGCGAGGCTGTCATCATCAAGCATGAGAACTGCGCATTCATAGAAACCCGATTGGATGCCATCCTTAAAAGCATGCACGTAAAACGTATTGTTCTGACCGGCGTTGTGATTCATAACAGCATGGATGCCACTATCCGAGCGGGGAAGGCACTTGGATACGAAATCATTCTTCCTGCGGATGCGACTACTGCTGTACCCGTCATCAGGCCAAATGGAACGTTTTGGGACGCCTCTACCGTTTATGAGCTGACCTTGGCCATACTGGGCACCGAATATGCCCAAGTCATGTCATCAGAAGATGTGGTCGCACAGCTTTGCCTATGAAGCAGTGGCTGGCACCCACTGATGCGGTAGCAATTGCTCGATATCACTGGTCCGCTGTGTGGGCAGCCGCGTCAGCACATCTCTGAGATAGGCATACGGATCATGCCCATTCATGCGCGCCGATTGGATCAGGCTCATGATTACAGCCGCCCGTTTACCGCTGCGCAGCGACTCGGCAAATAACAAGTTCGAGCGTCCGAGCGCCCATGGCCGTATCTGGTTTTCAACTTGGTTGTTGTCGATGGGCACAGCTGCGTCGTCCAGATAGCGCTTCAGCGCTACCCAGCATTTCAGGCTGTAATCGAGGGTTTTGGCCGTCGCTGATCCGTTCGGCACCCCAGCCACGGGCAACTCGATTTTCACTGACGCTTCGGCTGGCCGTTTAGGTACAGCCTTCAGCGGGACAAATGCTGGCAGCGAGGTCGGTGCGGGCTGGTCTCGATAGAGCGGCATCCATTTACGGATGACGATGCCGTGGCTGATGGCGACTCTGGACTCTGTTGCCCAGGTTGCAGGCATTCCTGAGCGACCTAGGCTTTGAACAGTTTCGGATAAGAGCTTCGTTGGCGTACGGAAATCTTTACGATCGGGGGTGATCGCGTTCGCCTAAAAATACGCGAATAGCATCGCCCTTAATGATGGAGTTCGGACGGTGAGCTCGCCGTACGGTTACGCGACAGGTGCTAACCCCTGCTTTGTTTCGACGTTCGATGCCGGCGCCTGGGCAACAATCCTAACTAGCCCAGCGACTTGCTACTTTCGAGAGCTTTGATGTCGACTACGATAATGTCCCCTGACTTCACCGACTTCAGCTGCAGTCGGGTAGGAATAGCTTCCGATGCACGGTAGGCACACTGTGCCGCCGACCGACTGCGCCCGCAACTTGTTAGTAATCACACTGGGCGAAACTCGATAGTGAAACGACGGTTTGGTCGATATAGGACTGGAGGCGACTCCCACGAGTCCATGTTCTGGTCGTCTAGATTCGAGCTTTTGCTCCTGGATAGCATGAGAAAGACCGGCAGCTTGTAAGCGGTGAGGGGCGGGATTCGATACTGCGAGAGGAATAGGCAAAAAGGCGGCACGTATCATGTAACGCTTTCTCATACGAAAAATTAATCTAACCCCATGCAGCAAGGAGGTCCTTCTGCGGGGTCGGCAGCACATCGTAGCTGCGGCACCCACAACTCACATAGTCTCTGGAGTTGCCGCCATGAAATCCATCAAATCAGTAGTTA
>NZ_RHQO01000129.1:0-4684 GCF_003935475.1 Pseudomonas sp. p99-361
ACAAACGTAGGAGCGAGCGCAGCTCGCGATTGCGCCGCGCGGGCGGCGCTCGCTCTAACAGGCGCTGCCATACCTTGCGGCAAACACCTGTCAGCCCTAAAGGCGATCCCTGTGGGAGCTGGCTCGCTGGCGATGAAGCAAACACCAATCCACCTGACATTCCGCTTACCCAAGCCCCCACCGCTCTGGTAAAATGCGCCGCCTCAAACGTCTGCAGGCAGCACCGTGGCATTTACCCTGGTTGATTGGGCGATCATCGCGATCATCGCCGTCTCCACACTGATCAGTCTCAAGCGCGGCTTCGTCAAGGAAGCCTTGTCCTTGCTCATCTGGATCATTGCCGGTGCGGTTGCCTGGATGTTCGGCGGTTCGCTCTCGGTGTATCTTGAAAGCTACATCCAGACACCATCGATGCGCGTCATCGCCGGCTGCGCCATTCTTTTCGTCGCCACCTTGCTGGTGGGGGCCATGGTCAACTTCCTGGTCGGCGAGCTGATCCGCGTGACCGGGCTGTCCGGCACCGATCGCTTCCTGGGCATGGCCTTCGGCGCCGCGCGCGGGGCCTTGCTGGTAGTGGTGGCCATCGGCCTGATCAGCCTGGGGCCGGTTCAACAGGACACCTGGTGGCAGGAATCGCGCCTGATACCACAATTTCTTCTGGTCGCCGACTGGTCGAAAAACCTGATTCTGGGTTTCGCCGGCCAGTGGTCGCCCGGTGGTCTGATCAGCGCTCCGGCTGATCTTCCGTTCAAGGAACAGTTGCTCGGGCCAGCTAAGCCCTGAGCGCTATTCACTCAAGTTTCATCAAAGTAGGGGTTGCGTCGCATGTGTGGCATCGTCGGTATCGTCGGTAAGTCGAACGTCAATCAGGCGCTGTATGACGCGCTTACGGTCCTCCAGCACCGCGGCCAGGACGCTGCCGGTATCGTGACCAGCCATGACGGCCGGTTGTTCCTGCGCAAGGATAATGGCCTGGTGCGCGACGTGTTCCAGCAGCGCCACATGCAGCGCCTGGTGGGCAACATCGGCATCGGCCATGTGCGCTACCCGACCGCGGGCAGCTCGACCTCGGCCGAGGCCCAGCCGTTCTACGTCAACTCCCCGTATGGCATCACCCTGGCGCATAACGGCAACCTGACCAACGTCGAACAGTTGGCCAAGGAGATCTACGAGTCCGATCTGCGCCACGTCAACACCAACTCCGACTCGGAAGTGCTGCTCAACGTGTTCGCCCACGAGCTGGCGGTGCGCGGCAAACTGCAGCCGACCGAAGAAGACGTGTTCGCTGCCGTTTCCCACGTGCACAGCCGCTGTGTGGGTGGCTACGCCGTGGTGGCAATGATCACCGGCTACGGTATCGTCGGCTTCCGTGACCCGCACGGCATTCGCCCGGTGGTGTTCGGCCAGCGTCACACCGACGAAGGCGTGGAATACATGATCGCCTCCGAAAGCGTCGCCCTGGACGTGCTCGGTTTCACCCTGATCCGCGACCTGGCACCTGGCGAAGCGGTGTACATCACCGAAGAAGGCCAGCTGTTCACCAAGCAGTGCGCCGAAGCGCCGAAGCTGCAACCGTGCATCTTCGAGCATGTCTACCTGGCCCGCCCAGACTCGATCATCGACGGTGTGTCGGTGTACAAGGCGCGCCTGCGCATGGGTGAAAAGCTCGCCGACAAGATCATGCGCGAGCGCCCCGATCACGACATCGACGTGGTCATCCCGATTCCCGACACCAGCCGCACCGCCGCCCTGGAGCTGGCCAACCGCCTGGGTGTCAAGTTCCGCGAAGGCTTCGTCAAGAACCGTTACATCGGCCGTACCTTCATCATGCCCGGCCAGGCGGCGCGCAAGAAGTCGGTGCGCCAGAAGCTCAACGCCATCGAGCTGGAATTCCGTGGCAAGAACGTGATGCTGGTGGACGATTCGATCGTGCGCGGTACCACGTGCAAGCAGATCATCCAGATGGCCCGCGAAGCCGGCGCCAAGAATGTCTACTTCTGCTCGGCAGCCCCGGCAGTGCGCTTCCCCAACGTCTACGGCATCGACATGCCGAGCGTGCACGAACTGATCGCCCACAACCGCACCACCGAACAGGTGGGTGAGTTGATTGGCGCCGACTGGCTGGTCTATCAGGACCTGCCGGACCTGATCGACTCGGTCGGCGGCGGCAAGATCAAGATCGAGCACTTCGACTGCGCGGTGTTCAACGGTGAGTATGTCACCGGCGATATCGACGAAGCCTACCTCGACCGCATCGAGCAGGCCCGTAACGACCTGGCCAAGGTCAAGAACCAGGCGGTCAGCGCGATCATCGACCTCTACAACAACTGATTCAGGGAGCGACGGCATGACGGATCAATGGGATGCCGGGCGACTGGACAGCGACCTCGAGGGTGTCGGTTTCGACACCCTGGCGGTGCGCGCTGGCCAAAGCCGTACACCGGAAGGCGAGCACAGCGAAGCGCTGTTCCTGACCTCCAGCTATGTGTTCCGCACGGCGGCCGACGCCGCTGCGCGTTTCGCCGGCGAAACGCCAGGCAACGTCTATTCGCGTTACACCAACCCGTCGGTGCGTGTCTTCGAAGAGCGGCTGGCAGCGATGGAAGGCGCCGAGCAGGCCGTGGGCACCTCCACCGGCATGGCGGCGCTGCTTGCGGTGGTCATGTCGTTGTGCAGTGGCGGTGACCATGTGCTGGTGTCGCAGAGCGTATTTGGCTCGACCATCAGCCTGTTCGAGAAGTACTTCAAGCGCTTCGCCCTGCAGGTGGACTACGTGCCTCTGGCCGACCTCGCGGGCTGGGAAAAGGCCATCAAGGCCAATACCAAGCTGCTGATCGTCGAATCGCCGTCCAACCCGCTGGCCGAACTGGTCGATATCACTGCCCTCAGTGAAATCGCCCATGCCCATGGCGCCATGCTGGTCGTCGACAACTGCTTCAGCACCCCGGCACTGCAGCAACCGTTGAAGCTGGGTGCCGATATCGTGTTCCACTCGGCGACCAAGTTCATCGACGGCCAGGGGCGTTGCATGGGCGGCGCAGTGGCCGGCCGAGCCGAGCAGATGAAAGAGGTGGTGGGCTTCCTGCGTACCGCAGGCCCGACCCTCAGCCCGTTCAATGCCTGGATCTTCACCAAGGGCCTGGAAACCTTGCGGTTGCGCATGCGTGCGCATTGCGAAAGTGCCCAGGCCCTGGCTGAGTGGCTGGAGCGACAGGACGGCGTGGAGAAGGTGCATTACGCCGGCTTGCCAAGCCACCCCCAGCACGCCCTGGCCAAGCGCCAGATGAGTGGCTTTGGTGCAGTGGTCAGCTTCGAGGTCAAGGGTGGCAAAGAGGGCGCCTGGCGCTTCATCGACGCCACTCGGGTGATTTCCATCACCACCAACCTGGGCGACAGCAAGACCACCATCGCCCACCCGGCCACCACGTCCCACGGCCGCCTGTCGCCGCAGGAGCGTGAGGCTGCAGGTATTCGCGACAGCCTGCTCCGCGTTGCCGTGGGCCTGGAAGACGTGGCAGACCTGCAGGCCGACCTGGCGCGCGGGTTGGCCGCACTGTGATGCAGATTGGCGGCAGCACCCCGGGCCACAACGGCCGGGTAGCCCTGGTGACCGGAGCCGCGCGCGGCATCGGCCTGGGCATTGCCGCCTGGTTGATCTGCGAGGGTTGGCAGGTGGTGCTCAGCGACCTAGACCGGCAGCGGGGTGCCAAGGTGGCCAAGGCCCTGGGTGACAATGCCTGGTTCATCACCATGGACGTTGCCGACGAGGCCCAGGTCAGTGCCGGGGTATCCGAGGTGCTCGGGCAATTTGGCCGGCTGGATGCGCTGGTGTGCAATGCAGCGATCGCCAACCCGCACAACCAGACCTTGGAAAGCCTGAGCCTGGCGCAGTGGAACCGGGTGCTGGCGGTGAACCTCAATGGCCCGATGCTGCTGGCCAAGCATTGTGCGCCGTACCTGCGTGCGCACAACGGGGCGATCGTCAACCTCACCTCCACCCGGGCGCGGCAGTCCGAGCCCGATACCGAGGCCTACGCGGCGAGCAAGGGCGGCCTGGTGGCCTTGACCCATGCGCTGGCGATAAGTTTGGGCCCGGAGATCCGCGTCAATGCGGTGAGCCCTGGCTGGATCGATGCCCGTGACCCGGCGCAGCGCCGTGCCGAGCCATTGAGCGAAGCCGACCACGCCCAGCACCCGACGGGCAGGGTAGGGACCGTGGAGGATGTGGCTGCCATGGTTGCCTGGTTGCTGTCACGGCAGGCGGCGTTCGTCACTGGCCAGGAGTTCGTGGTCGATGGCGGAATGACCCGCAAGATGATCTATACCTGAGCTGCAAGCTTCAAGCTTCAAGCTTCAAGCTTCAAGAGGGGACCGCAAGGTTCCTTCTTCATTTGTAGGGTTCAGAAATTCATCAAGCGACCCCATGCTTCTTCTTGCCACTTGCCACTTGCCACTTGCCACTTGCCACTTGCCACTTGCCACTTGCCACTTGCCACTTGCCACTTGCCACTTCTTCGAAAAAAATCCAACGGGGCTATTGACTTAGCTTCGCCACCTGCGTAAATTTCGCGGCCTCAGCGAAGCAAACGCAACAAGTAACATCGCGAGGGTGATTAGCTCAGCCGGGAGAGCATCTGCCTTACAAGCAGAGGGTCGGCGGTTCGATCCCGTCATCACCCACCAC
>NZ_RHQO01000012.1:0-111804 GCF_003935475.1 Pseudomonas sp. p99-361
TCGCTCTAACAGGCGCTGCATACCTTGTGGCAAACACCTGTCAGCCCTGATGCGATCCCCGTGGGAGCTGGCTTGCCAGCGATAGGGCCCGAACAGGCCATCTTCCCCTCAAATCAAAAGCCCAACAAATTCAAACCCTTGGCTAACCTCAGCGATTCCCGCTAGCATCCGCCCAATCATTTGCGCCAATAATAAGTTCAAACCCGCAGCGCCCAACCATCGAGGCCAGCATGTACATCTATCGTTTGGTCCTGCTTCTGGTCGTGGGGATCTACCTGTTCTCCCCGGCCATCATGGACTGGTGGATCGAACCGACCGGAGCGTGGTACCGCCCGTACCTGCTCTGGCTGATCCTGATCGTCGTCACCTTCATCCTGCAGAGCCAACGAGATGCCGATGAGCTTTAGCCTGACCCAGATGATCCTGATCAGCGCCGGGTACCTCATGGTGCTGTTCGGCGTAGCCTGGGTCAGCGAGCGCGGGCTGATCCCGCGCGCCATCATTCGCCACCCGCTCACCTACACCCTGTCCCTGGGCGTATACGCCAGCGCCTGGGCGTTCTACGGGTCGGTGGGCCTGGCCTATCAGTACGGCTACGGCTTCCTTGCCTGTTACCTGGGGGTGTCCGGTGCATTCCTGCTGGCGCCGGTGCTGCTGTACCCGATCCTGAAGATCACCCGCACTTACCAGCTGTCGTCGCTGGCCGACCTGCTGGCGTTCCGCTTCCGCAGCACCTGGGCCGGCGCGTTGACCACCCTCATCATGCTGATTGGCGTACTGCCGTTGCTGGCGTTGCAGATACAGGCGGTGGCCGACTCGATCAGCATCCTTACCGGTGAGCCGGTCAAGGCCCGGGTGGCCTTCGCGTTCTGTGCGCTGATCATCCTGTTCACCATCTTCTTCGGCTCACGGCATATCGCCACGCGCGAAAAGCATGAAGGGCTGGTGTTCGCCATTGCCTTCGAGTCGGTAATCAAGCTGCTGGCACTGGGCGGCATCGGCCTGTACGCCCTGTATGGCGTGTTTGGCGGCCCGCACGAGCTGGAAGTGTGGCTGCTGCAGAACCAGACCGCCCTGGCTGCCCTGCACACCCCGTTGCAGGAAGGCCCGTGGCGCACCCTGCTGCTGGTGTTCTTCGCCTCGGCCATCGTCATGCCGCACATGTACCACATGGCCTTCACCGAAAACCTCAACCCACGCTCGCTGGTCAGCGCCAGTTGGGGCCTGCCGCTGTTCCTGCTGCTGATGAGCCTGGCCGTGCCGCTGGTACTCTGGGCCGGGCTGCGCCTGGGCGCCAGTACCAACCCCGAATACTTCACCCTGGGCCTGGGCATTGCCGCCAACAACCAGGCACTGGCCCTGCTGGCCTATATAGGCGGCCTGTCGGCGGCCAGTGGCCTGATCATCGTCACCACCCTGGCGCTGTCGGGCATGGCCCTCAACCACCTGGTGCTGCCGCTATACCAGCCACCGGCCGAGGGCAACATCTACCGCTGGCTGAAATGGACCCGCCGCGCACTGATCGTCGCCATCATCACTGCTGGGTTCATGTTCTACCTGACCCAGAACAACCACCAGAGCCTGGCCAACCTGGGCATCGTGGCGTTCGTGGCCACGCTGCAGTTCCTGCCCGGCGTGCTGTCCGTGTTGTACTGGCCGACCGCCAACCGCCGCGGCTTCATCGCCGGACTGCTGGCCGGCACGCTGGTGTGGATGGTGACCATGCTGCTGCCGCTGCTGGGCAATCTGCAAGGCTTCTATATCCCGCTGCTGGACATGATCTACGTGCTGGACGATACCAGCTGGCACATGGCGGCCATCGCCTCGCTGGCGGCCAACGTGCTGCTGTTCACCCTGATTTCGCTGTTCACCAACGCCAGCACCGAAGAGGTCAGCGCCGCAGAAGCCTGCGCGGTGGACAACGTGCGCCGCCCACAGCGCCGCGAACTGCACGCAGCCTCGCCCCAGGAATTCGCGACCCAACTGGCCAAGCCGCTGGGCGCCAAAGCCGCGCAAAAGGAAGTGGAGCAGGCCCTGCGCGACCTTTACCTGCCGTTCGACGAACGCCGGCCATACGCCTTGCGCCGCCTGCGTGACCGCATCGAGGCCAACCTGTCGGGCCTGATGGGCCCGAGCGTGGCCCAGGACATGGTCGAGACCTTCCTGCCGTACAAGTCCGGTAACGAGAACTACGTCACCGAGGACATCCACTTCATTGAAAGCCGCCTGGAAGACTACCACTCGCGCCTGACCGGCCTGGCCGCCGAGCTCGATGCCCTGCGCCGCTACCACCGCCAGACCTTGCAGGAGCTGCCCATGGGCGTCTGCTCGCTGGCCAAGGACCAGGAAATCCTCATGTGGAACAAGGCCATGGAAGAGCTCACCGGGATTGCCGCCAAGCACGTGGTCGGCTCACGCCTGGTGACCATCGCCGAGCCCTGGCGCGGGCTGCTGCAGGGCTTCATCAACGTGCCCGACGAGCACCTGCACAAACAACGCCTGGCTCTGGATGGCCAGCCACGTTGGCTGAACCTGCACAAGGCGGCCATCGATGAACCACTGGCCCCCGGTAACAGCGGCCTGGTACTGCTGGTCGAGGACCTGACCGAAACCCAGGCCCTGGAAGACAAGCTGGTGCATTCCGAGCGCCTGGCCAGCATCGGCCGGCTGGCCGCCGGCGTGGCCCACGAAATCGGCAACCCGATCACCGGCATCGCCTGCCTGGCGCAGAACCTGCGCGAGGAGCGTGAAGGCGACGGCGAAATCACCGAGCTGTCCAGCCAGATCCTCGACCAGACCAAACGCGTGTCACGCATCGTCCAGTCGTTGATGAGTTTTGCCCATGCCGGTGGCAGCCACCAGAACAGCGAGGAACCGGTGTGCCTGGCCGAAGTGGCGCAGGACGCCATTGGTCTGCTGGCGTTGAACCGGCGTAATTTCGAAGTACAGTTCTTCAACCTCTGCGACCCCGACCATTGGGTAGAAGGCGACCCGCAGCGCCTGGCCCAAGTGCTGATCAACCTGCTTTCCAACGCGCGCGACGCCTCGCCGCCCGGCAGCGCAGTGCGCGTGCGCAGCGAGGTGAGCGAGCACACCGTCGACCTGATCGTCGAGGACGAGGGCAGCGGCATCCCGAAGAACATCCAGGACCGTCTGTTCGAGCCGTTCTTCACCACCAAGGACCCCGGCGAGGGAACCGGACTGGGCCTCGCTCTGGTCTATTCCATCGTGGAAGAGCATTATGGGCAAATCACCATCGACAGCCCGGCCGACATCGAACGGCAACGTGGCACCCGGATCCGCGTGACCCTGCCCCGGCATGTCGTAGCGACGTCCCCTGAAATTCGAGACCGTCGAGAGAATTGAATCAATGCCGCACATTCTGATCGTCGAAGACGAAACCATCATCCGCTCGGCCTTGCGTCGTCTGCTCGAGCGGAACCAGTACCAGGTCAGCGAAGCCGGCTCGGTGCAGGAAGCCCAGGAACGCTTCAGCATTGCCACTTTCGACCTGATCGTCAGTGACCTGCGCCTGCCAGGTGCACCCGGCACCGAGCTGATCAAGCTCGGCCAAGGCACCCCGGTGCTGATCATGACCAGCTACGCCAGCCTGCGCTCAGCCGTGGACTCGATGAAGATGGGCGCGGTGGACTACATCGCCAAGCCCTTCGATCACGACGAAATGCTGCAAGCGGTGGCCCGCATCCTGCGCGACCGGCAGAACGCCCCGGCTGCAGCACCGGCTGCCGAGCCCCGCGCCACCACCGGCAAGGCAGCCCCTGCCGACAAAGCGGCCCCGGCAGCGGCCAATGGCGACATCGGTATCATCGGCTCGTGCCCGCCCATGCAGGACATGTACAGCAAGATCCGCAAGGTGGCCCCTACCGATTCCAATGTGCTGATCCAGGGCGAATCGGGTACCGGTAAAGAGCTGGTGGCGCGCGCCCTGCACAACCTGTCGCGGCGCGCCAAGGCGCCGATGATTTCGGTGAACTGCGCGGCCATCCCCGAAACCCTGATCGAGTCCGAACTGTTCGGCCACGAAAAAGGCGCGTTCACCGGCGCCAGTGCCGGCCGTGCGGGCCTGGTGGAGGCTGCAGACGGTGGTACGTTGTTCCTCGATGAAATCGGGGAACTGCCCCTGGAAGCCCAAGCCCGCCTGCTGCGCGTGCTGCAGGAAGGGGAAATTCGCCGGGTCGGTTCGGTGCAGTCGCAAAAGGTCGATGTGCGCCTGATCGCCGCGACCCACCGCGACCTGAAGAACCTGGCCAAGGCCGGCCAGTTCCGCGAAGACTTGTACTACCGCCTGCACGTGATCGCCCTGAAGCTGCCCGCGCTGCGCGAGCGCGGCAGCGACGTCAATGAAATCGCCAGTGCCTTCCTGGCTCGCCAGAGTGCGCGCATCGGCCGTGATGACCTGCACTTCTCTGCCGAAGCCGAACAGGCCATTCGTCACTACAGCTGGCCGGGCAACGTACGTGAGCTGGAAAACGCCGTGGAGCGCGCGGTCATTCTCAGCGAAAGCGCAGAAATTTCTGCCGACCTGCTGGGTATCGACATCGAGCTGAGCGACCTGGAAGAAGACGATATTCTCGACAACGCCCTGGCGGTGGCCAGCGCGGCCAATGCCAGCCACGAGCCGACCGAGGACTTGTCCCTGGAAGACTACTTCCAGCACTTCGTGCTCGAGCACCAGGACCACATGACCGAGACCGAACTGGCCCGCAAGCTCGGCGTCAGCCGCAAATGCCTGTGGGAACGCCGCCAACGCCTGGGCATTCCGCGGCGCAAGAGCAACGCCACCAGCGATAACTGACCTGCCTGGGTGGGAGGTTCCTCCTGCCCCTTCTCTACCAGCCTCACCGGCCTGTTCGCGGGCTTGCCCGCTCCCACAAGCACAGCGCAACCTGGCAGCCACGGTGATCCTGTGGGAGCGGGCAAGCCTGCGAAACGGCCAGCCACCACACCCCAGGTAACACATCTGCTGCCGCAAAAATCTGTTACCCACCCTCTGCGCCGTAACAGTCACCGAGGCGTACGGTAACGAAATTTCCACATTTCGGGCTTGCCACAAACCTGCAGAATCCACCAACCCCTTGATTTTACTGGCTTTTCAAAAGTTGGCACGGCACCTGCTATATCTCTGGTACAAGAACAATAACAAGCACTGCAACTCATAATAAGAACAAGACGAAACGGCTCACGCACAATAAAAACAAGACGGCGGAGGCGCAGCTAACTGATTCTTTTGGAGAGGATGCGTGTTTGGGGCTTGCCCCACGACCAGGCAGAGAACAACAAAAACTGCACTAAAAAGCAGCGCCTGAACTGGTTGGATCAACAGATCAACGTGACATCAGCGGCCAAAGCAATCCGTTTGCTCTTTACCCCCGGTTTGGGGGTCGTCCACAAGCTTCAGGCTTTGTGGGCAGGGCACTCAACAAAAACAAAAAGCCCGGCAAAAAATAATAAGAGCACGCAACGACACTTCTTGGGGAGCTTAGGCTCCCCTTGTCGTTTCTGCGATTCCCGCAGGCTTCCTGCTACCCGCCTACACCATTCCCTGAGTAAATGCTAGAATCCCCGCCCATCATGCGGCCATTCTCCTATTCTTGGCCGAACATTCCTTCAAACAGTGCATCCCATGCTGAAGAAGCTGTTCCAGTCGTTCCGCCCGCCCGTACCGGGCCAGCACCACAGGCGCACCACGCCTGAGGTGATCAACAAGAGCCAGCACTCGTTGCAGCGCCACCAGTTCAGCCGCCACGCGGTGAACATTGTCGAGCGCTTGCAGGCTGCCGGTTACCAGGCCTACCTGGTCGGTGGCTGCGTCCGCGACCTGATGCTGGGCATTACGCCGAAAGACTTCGACGTAGCCACCAGCGCTACCCCTGAACAGGTCCGTGCCGAGTTCCGTAATGCGCGCATCATTGGCCGCCGCTTCAAGCTGGTCCATGTGCATTTCGGCCGTGAAATCATCGAGGTCGCTACCTTCCGTGCCCCGCATACGGAAGATGACCAGAATGACAGCCACCGTTCGTCGCATAACGCCAGTGGTCGCATCCTGCGTGACAACGTATACGGCACCCTGGAAGAAGACGCGCAGCGCCGCGACTTCACCATCAACGCCCTGTACTACGACCCGGTCAGCGAGCGCATTCTCGATTACGCCAACGGCGTACACGATGTTCGCAACCGCCTGCTGCGGCTGATCGGCGACCCGACGCACCGCTACCAGGAAGACCCCGTGCGCATGCTGCGCGCAGTGCGCTTCGCGGCCAAGCTGGACTTCGGTATCGAGAAGCACACCTTCAAGCCGATCCGCGAACTGGCCCCACTGCTGCGCGAAATCCCGCCAGCGCGCCTGTTCGAAGAGAGCCTGAAGCTGTTCCTGTCGGGCCAAGGTGCCATCGCCTTTGAAATGCTGGTCGACCTGGAGCTGTTCGAGCCGCTGTTCCCGGCCAGTGCGCACGCGCTGGAAGAGCGCCCGACCTATACCCACACGCTCATCAGCCAGGCACTGAACAACACCGACCTACGGGTGAAGCAGGGCAAACCGGTAACGCCGGCGTTCCTGTTCGCCGCGCTGCTGTGGCCTGCCCTGCCAGCCCGCGTGCTGCATTTGCAGAGCCAGGGCGTACCCCCGATTCCGGCCATGAATGGCGCAGCCCACGACCTGATCGCCGAGCAATGCGCCCGCATCGCCATCCCCAAGCGCTTCACCCTGCCAATCCGGGAAATCTGGGACATGCAGGAGCGCCTGCCACGCCGCAGCGGCAAGCGCGCCGACATGCTGCTGGACAACCCGCGCTTCCGTGCCGGTTACGATTTCCTGCTGCTGCGTGAAAGCGCGGGCGAAGAAACCGACGACCTGGGGCAATGGTGGACCGATTACCAGGACGCCAACGACAGCGAGCGCCGCGAGATGATCCGCGACCTGGGCAACCGTGACGAAGGCAGCACTGCCGGCCCGCGTAAACGCAAGCGCAGCGGCAGCAAACGCAAGCGCGCTGGCGACGAGGCATTCGAGTGACGACGCGCGCCTACGTCGGCCTGGGCAGCAACCTGGCTGCACCGGCCGAGCAGTTGCGCAGCGCGTTGCAGGCGCTGGACCAGGTCGCGGCCACGCGCCTGGTAGCCGCCTCTGCCTTTTACACCAGCGATTCGCTGTTGCCCGGGCAGCCACGCTATACTAACGCCGTCGCGGCGCTGGATACCCAGCTGGCACCGCTGGCCTTGCTCGATGCCCTGCAAGCCATCGAGAACGACCAAGGCCGGGTGCGCGCGGAGCGCTGGGGCCCACGCACGCTGGACCTGGACATCCTGCTGTTCGGCGACCAGGTGCTCGACGAGCCCCGCTTGAAGGTGCCGCATTACCATATGCATGCCCGCCCCTTCGTACTGTACCCGCTGGCCGAGCTGGTACCGGGCGACTTCCGCCTGGCCGATGGCCGCGCCCTTGCGCAGCTGCTTGAGGCTTGCCCATTCATCGGCCTGGAGCGCTTGTAAACCGGGTGCTCCAGCCCGTTGCACCGGCCCGGTAACGCCAGTAACACCCTGATCGTAACAATGCGGTAACAGGGTGATTGACTTCCCCCACCTCGCTCACGACTATAGGCGTCCCGTGTGGCAACTGACTGCCGCATACCCGTATTTAGGCCCGGACGGACCTGTGCCCGAACATCACGCGCGATGATGTGCCGCTCCGGAAGATGACTACACGCGTTGAATGCAGTCGTTTTTTACAGCGCCTGAACGAGGAATTTCCTACATGCCTGAAGTAACCCTGACCACCCTGCATGGCCTCAAGGCCAAGGGTGAAAAAATCACCATGCTGACCTGCTACGACGCGACCTTCGCCAAAGTCGCCAGCCAGGCCGGTGTTGAAGTGTTGCTGGTGGGCGACTCGCTGGGGATGGTCCTGCAGGGCCACGACAGTACCTTGCCGGTCACCACGGCCGACATGGCCTACCATACCGCCAGCGTCAAACGTGGCAATGACGGCGCGCTGATCCTGGTAGACCTGCCATTCATGGCCCACGCCACCCCGGAACAGGCGTTTGCCAACAGCGCCACGCTGATGCAGGCAGGCGCCCACATGATCAAGATCGAAGGTGCCGCCTGGCTGGCAGAAACCATTCGCCTGCTGGCTGAGCGTGGCGTACCGGTGTGTGCGCACCTGGGCCTGACCCCGCAGACCGTCAACGTACTGGGCGGCTATAAAGTGCAAGGCCGCCAGGAAGCCCAGGCCCGGCAGATGCGCGCTGATGCCATTGCCCTGGAACAGGCCGGTGCAGCCATGCTGCTGCTGGAGTGCGTACCCAGTGAACTGGCCGCGGAAATCACCAACTCGGTCGGTATTCCGGTGATCGGCATCGGCGCCGGCAGTGCCACCGATGGCCAGGTGCTGGTGCTGCACGACATGCTTGGCCTGTCGCTGAGCGGCCGGGTGCCCAAGTTCGTGAAGAACTTCATGCAGGGCCAACCGGATATCCACAGCGCCCTCGTCGCTTACGTCGAGGCCGTCAAGCAAGTCAGTTTCCCAGGCAGCGAACACGGGTTCAGTGCATGAATACAGTCAAGACCGTCCGCGAACTGCGCGCAGCAGTAGCCCGTGCCCGCGGTGAGGGCAAGCGCATCGGTTTCGTGCCGACCATGGGCAACCTGCACAGCGGCCACGCGGCCCTGGTCACCAAGGCCGCGCAGCGTGCCGATTTCGTGGTCGCCAGCATCTTCGTCAACCCGCTGCAGTTCGGTGCCAACGAAGACCTGGACAGCTACCCGCGTACCTTGGCCGCCGACCAGGAGCGCCTGCTGCAAGCCGGCTGCAACCTTTTGTTCGCACCCAGCGTGGCAGAGATGTACCCCGACGGCATGAGCGTGCAAACCCGGGTCAGTGTTCCCCAGCTTTCCGAAGGCTTGTGCGGCGCCAGCCGGCCAGGGCATTTCGAAGGTGTGGCCACCGTGGTCACCAAGCTGTTCAACATGGTCCAGCCAGACCTCGCGGTGTTCGGTGAAAAGGACTTCCAGCAACTGGCAGTGATCCGCGCCATGGTCCGCGACCTGAACATGCCGATCCAGATCATTGGCGAGCCTACCGTGCGGGCCGACGATGGCCTGGCGCTGTCGTCGCGTAATGGTTACCTCACGCCCGAGCAGCGGGCCACCGCGCCTGCGCTGTACCGCACGCTGCAGCATATCGCTTCGGCCATTGGCCGCGGGCAGCGGGACTTTGCCGCGCTGGTTGCCGAAGGGCAGGCGCAGCTGGTTGCCGCGGGTTTGCGTCCAGATTACCTGGAAGTGCGCCATGCCGTGAGCCTGCGCCCGGCGGTGATCGATGATCGCGACCTTGTGGTGATTGCGGCGGCTTACCTGGGTAACACCCGGTTGATCGACAATCTGTACCTGCATGTGGAAGAGAAAACCGCATAAAGGCCTTGGGGGCTGCTTTGCAGCCCCCTCAAAATCCCCGTCCCACAGCCATTCCCAGCGCGTGACCTTTGCCTATAATGATGCAGCCTGAACCCGGCAATGACTGCCGTGTCAAAGGCCTCACCACGCATTAAGGGAACCCCGCGCAATGGCGTATTACCGTACACCCCACGATGTGACGGCGCTGCCCGCCTGGCAGGCGCTTCAGCAACACCGCGACGCCATGCAGAGCTTCAGCATGCGCGACGCCTTCGCCGCCGATGCCCAACGCTTCGACCAGTTTTCCCTTAGCGCTTGCGGCCTGTTCCTCGACTACTCGAAAAACCTGATCACCGAGCAAACCCGCGATCTGTTGGTCAACCTGGCCAACGAAGTGGGCCTGCAGGACGCTATCAAGTCGATGTTCAGTGGCGAAATCATCAACACCTCCGAAGGCCGCCCGGTGCTGCACACCGCATTGCGCCGGCCGGTTGGCGACAAACTCAGCGTCAACGGCGTGAACGTCATGCCGGAAGTGCACAAGGTACTCAACCAGATCACCGAACTGGTTGGCCGCATCCATGACGGCCTGTGGCGTGGCTACAGCGAAAAGCCGATCACCGACGTGGTCAACATCGGCATCGGTGGCTCGTTCCTCGGCCCGGAGCTGGTTTCCGAAGCCCTGCTGCCCTACGCGCAGCGCGGTGTACGCTGCCACTACCTGGCCAACATCGACGGCAGCGAGTTCCACGAACTGTCGGCCAAGCTGCGCGCCGAAACGACCCTGTTCATTGTTTCGTCGAAGTCGTTCAACACCCTCGAAACCCTGAAAAATGCCATGGCCGCGCGTACCTGGTACCTGGCCCAGGGCGGTTCGGAGGCCGAGCTGTACCGCCACTTCATTGCGGTTTCCAGCAACAAGGCTGCCGCGGTGGCCTTCGGTATCCGCGAAGAGAACATCTTCCCGATGTGGGACTGGGTGGGGGGGCGCTACTCGCTGTGGTCGGCCATCGGCCTGCCGATCGCCCTGGCCATCGGCATGGCCAACTTCAAGGAGCTGTTGTCCGGCGCCTACACCATGGACCAGCATTTCCAGACCGCGCCGTTCGACAAGAACATGCCGGTACTGCTGGCCCTGCTGGGCGTGTGGTACGGCAACTTCTGGGGCGCCAGCAGCCATGCGATCCTGCCGTACGACCATTACCTGCGCAACATCACCAAGCACCTGCAGCAATTGGACATGGAGTCCAACGGCAAGAGCGTGCTGCAGGACGGCACCCCGGTCAAAACCGAAACCGGCCCGGTAATCTGGGGTGGCGTCGGCTGTAATGGCCAGCACGCCTACCATCAGTTGCTGCACCAAGGCACCCAGCTGATTCCGGCCGACTTCATCGTACCGGTCGTGAGCTTCAACCCGGTCGCCGACCATCACCAGTGGCTGTACGCCAACTGCCTGTCGCAAAGCCAGGCCCTGATGCTGGGTAAAACCCGCGAAGAAGCTGAAGCCGAACTGCGTGGCAAAGGGCTGAACGAAGCAGACATCGAAAAGCTGGCCCCGCACAAGGTGATCCCGGGCAACCGCCCGAGCAACACCCTGGTGGTAGAGCGCATCAGCCCACGCCGTTTGGGGGCGCTGGTGGCCATGTATGAACACAAGGTGTTCGTGCAAAGCGTGGTCTGGGGCATCAACGCCTTCGACCAGTGGGGCGTCGAGTTGGGCAAGGAGCTGGGCAAGGGTGTGTACCAGCGCCTAGTCGGTAGCCTGGACGACAGCGCCGAAGATGGTTCCACCCAAGGCCTGATCAACTACTTCCGCGGCCGTCATCGCGGGTGATCTCAGGCCTGTGCCGGCCGCTTCGCGGGCACGCCCGCTCCCACAGCGATAGCGCCGCCCGCGAGTGGGGCGTGGTACCTGTGGGAGCGGGCATGCCCGCGAAGAGGCCGGCACAGTTTGAACACCTCTCCCAGCTACACTGTCCTATCGAATAGCCGTTGCAGTCCCTCGCCCCTTACAAGAGCAGGACCACCGCCATGTTCGATATCCGCAACTATCCCCAGGCCCTGGCCGTCAGCCAGTCCGCCGCCCTCACACCTGACGACTACCAGCGCCTTTACCGCCAGTCGGTAGAAGACCCCGACGCCTTTTGGGCCGAGCAAGCCAAGCGCCTGGACTGGATCAAGCCGTGGTCAAGCGTGCAGCAGTGCGACCTGCGCTCCGGCGAGGCCCGCTGGTTCGACGGCGCACAGCTCAACGTCAGTTACAACTGCATCGACCGCCACCTGGCCCAGCGCGCTGAGCAGACGGCCTTGCTGTGGGAAGGCGACGACCCGAAAGATGCCAAAGCCATCAGCTACCGCGAACTGCACCGCGAAGTCTGCCGCCTGGCCAACGCCCTGAAGGCGCGCGGGGTGAAGAAAGGCGACCGCGTGTGCATCTACATGCCGATGATCCCCGAAGCAGCGTTCGCCATGCTGGCCTGCACCCGCATCGGCGCTATCCATTCGGTGGTGTTCGGTGGCTTCTCGCCGGACGCCCTGCGTGATCGTCTTCTCGATGCCGACTGCCGTACGGTGATTACCGCCGATGAAGGCGTGCGCGGCGGCAAGCGTATCCCGTTGAAGCAGAACGTCGACAAAGCCCTGGCCAGTTGCCCGGCCGTCAGCAGCGTCTTCGTGGTACGCCGTACCGCAGGCGCGGTGGACTGGGCCGCGGGCCGCGACCTCTGGTACCACGAGGCTACCGAACACGCCGGCGACGACTGCACCCCCGAGCCCATGGCAGCCGAAGACCCGCTGTTCATCCTCTACACCTCTGGCAGCACCGGCAAACCCAAGGGCGTGCTGCACACCACCGCCGGCTACCTGTTGCAGGCAACCCTGACCTTCAAGGTGGTGTTCGATTACCGCGACGGCGAAGTGTTCTGGTGCACCGCGGATGTGGGCTGGGTGACCGGGCACAGCTACATCGTCTACGGCCCATTGGCCAACGGCGCCATCTCGCTGATGTTCGAAGGGGTACCGAACTACCCAGACACCTCGCGCTTCTGGCAGGTGGTGGACAAGCACCAGGTCAATATTTTCTACACCGCGCCGACCGCGCTGCGGGCACTGATGCGCGAGGGCTCTGGGCCACTGCAGGGCACCTCGCGCAAAAGCCTGCGCCTGCTGGGCAGTGTCGGCGAGCCGATCAACCCGGAAGCCTGGGAGTGGTACTTCGAAGCGGTCGGGCAAAAGCGCTGCCCCATCGTCGACACCTGGTGGCAGACCGAAACCGGCGGCATCATGTTGACCCCCCTGCCCGGCTCGACCACGTTCAAACCGGGCTGTGCCACCCAGCCCATGTTCGGCGTACAGCCCGCCCTGCTGGATGAAAAGGGCGAGGTGATAGACGGGCCGGGTGCCGGCCTGCTGGTGATCAAGGCCAGCTGGCCCGGGCAGATCCGCAGTGTCTATGGCGACCACCAGCGCATGGTCGACACGTATTTCAAACCCATGCCCGGTTACTACTTCACCGGCGATGGCGCCCGCCGCGACGCCGACGGCGACTACTGGATCACCGGGCGTATTGACGATGTGATCAATGTGTCAGGGCACCGTATCGGCACGGCCGAAGTGGAAAGTGCACTGGTATTGCATGATCGCGTCGCCGAAGCCGCCGTGGTCGGCTACCCGCATGACCTCAAGGGCCAGGGCGTGTACGCCTTCGTCACGGCCATGAATGGCGTTACACCGGACGAAGCGCTCAAGGCCGAGCTACTCGCCATGGTCAGCAAGGAAATCGGCAGTTTCGCCAAGCCCGAGCTGATCCAGTGGGCCCCGGCACTGCCCAAGACCCGCTCCGGCAAGATCATGCGGCGTATACTGCGCAAGATCGCCTGCAACGAACTGGACAACCTGGGCGATACTTCGACGCTGGCCGACCCCGCCGTGGTGCAGGACCTGATCGACAAACGCCTCAACCAGTAACCGGCGGCCGCTGCTGATGGCCGCCCTGTATTGCAGGTCGCCATGGAAGCCCTACGCCGCCGTATCGAAACCCAGGTCATGAGCCTTACCGGGCTGGCCCTCGGCCAGCTCGACCTGGAGTCCCCCAAGGGTGACCCAGGGCTGTTCGGCCCGCACAGTGTCAGTTGGCAGGTGCATGGCGACTTTCCGAGCATGCTGGTCGGCGGCATCAGCGCACTGATGCTGCAGCTATTGCATCCGCTGGCCCTGGCCGGCGTGTGGGACCACTCCAACTTCCGCGAGGACTTGCTCGGCCGCCTGCGGCGCACCAGCCAGTTCATCTCCGGTACAACCTTCGGCGCGACCGGTGATGCCGAGTGGCTGATCGAGAAAGTGCGCACCATCCACCTGCAAGTGACCGGCACCGCGCCGGATGGCCGGCCCTACGCGGCCAGCGACCCAGCCTTGCTGACCTGGGTGCATGTGGCAGAGGTCAGCAGCTTTCTGGCCGCCCACTTGCGCTACCGTAACCCGCACATGCCGCGCGGCGAGCAAGATGCCTACTACAACGAAATCGCCTTGATCGCCGAGCGCCTTGGCGCCCGTGACGTACCACGCTCGTGCCAGCAGGTGGACGCCTACCTGCAAGCCATGCGGCCGCAACTGCACTGTGATGCGCGCAGCCACGAGGTCATGCGGATTCTGCTCGACGCCCCTGCCCCCAGCCGCCTGGCTCAACCGGTGGGCAAACTGATGCTGCATGCCGGCATCGACCTGCTGCCTGGCTGGGGCCAGAGCCTGCTTGGCCTGCAGCACCGGCCCTGGCAGCAGCGCCTGATCCGCCTGGGCCTCAAGCCCACGGCAGCGCTGCTGCGCTGGGCAATGCGCGACGGCTCCGCGCACCGCGCCAGGCGGCGCATGGGCATCGAGTGAGGGCAACAGGTCGCGCCTGCGGAACTGATTTAACGTGCCATACTCCAAGCACTCCTGCTCAGACCGACGAAGCGACACATGTACAAAGGATTGACTCGCGCCGCTGGCGCCATCGTGGCCCTGGTAGCCCTCTACAGCCTGCTTGGGTTCCTGATTCTTCCCGGCGTGGCACTGCGTATCGCCAATCAGCAATTGACCAAGTACGCTACCGTGCCCGCGCACCTTGAACGCATCGAACTCAACCCCTTCAGCCTTGAGCTGACCCTGTGGGGCCTGCAGCTTGGCGAGCCTGGCAAGGAGCAGGTCGGTTTCGACCGGTTGTACGCCAACCTGTCGCTCGACAGCCTGTGGAGCAAGGCCCTGCACCTGGAAGCGGTCGAGCTCGACAAGCCCCGCAACCAGGTCCTGTTCGCCAAAGACGGCACACTCAACCTGACGACGTTGTTCAAGCTGCCGCCGAGCGAAGCCAAGCCCGACGAGCCACCCAGCGACCCCTTCCCGTTGCGTATCGGCAGCATCAAGCTCAAGCAAGGCTTGCTGCACTTCCAGGACATGCGCCCGAGCGAACCCATCGAGTTCCTCTACGACAACATGAACCTGGAGCTGAAGAACCTCAGCACCTTGCCTGACGACAACGCCGACATGACCCTGGTGGCCAACGGCCCCAACGGCGGGCGCATCGACTGGAACGGCACCCTCAGCCTGTCGCCGATCGCTTCGCAAGGCACGCTGAAAGTCACCGACGCCAAGATGAAGCTGTTCTGGCCCTACGTGCGCGATGCCGTGCCCCTGGTGCTGCAGGACGGGCTGGTCAGCCTTCAGACCCAGTACAAGCTCAACCTCGCCAAGCAGACCGAGCTGCTGCTGGACAACGCCACGCTGCGGGTGGCCCCGTTCGCCATCAACGCGCCAGACGGCCGCCCGTTGGCGCGCCTGGCCAACCTGGAGGTGAGCGAGACGACCGTCGACCTGGTCAAGCAACAGGTCAGTGTGGGCAAGCTGCGCAGCGACAAGCTGGAAACCTGGGCAGCACTGGAAAAGGACGGC
Organism: Pseudomonas sp. p99-361; assembly: GCF_003935475.1. NCBI lineage: Bacteria > Pseudomonadati > Pseudomonadota > Gammaproteobacteria > Pseudomonadales > Pseudomonadaceae > Pseudomonas > Pseudomonas sp. p99-361. The sequence continues at coordinate 15,337 of NZ_RHQO01000012.1, forward strand.
CAGCTCGACTGGCAGAAGCTGTTCGCCAGCCAACCGGCCAAAGCCACGCCGAAAGAAAAGGCCGAACCGGCTGCCGCCGGCCCTGCGCCTGAGCCGCAATCGGCCAACGAACCGGCCAAGCCTTGGCAGGTATTGCTCAAGGACGTGCAACTGCGCAACTACCTGGTGCACCTAGCAGATCGCAGCCAGAAAGAACCGGTAGCGCTCGATGTCGGCCCGCTGAATGTCGACCTGCAAGGCTTCGACAGCCTCAACCAGTCCCCCTTCACCCTCAAGCTCGATACCGGCGTAGGCAAGCAAGGCAAGCTGCAGGCCGCCGGCCAGGTGAACCTGGCGCCCATCCAGGCCAAGCTCGACGTCAGCACCCGCGACATCGACCTGCGCGTGGCCCAGGCCTACGTCAGCCCGTTCATCCTGCTGGAACTGCGCAGCGGCATGCTCGACAGTGACCTCAAGGTCGACCTGAAGAACACCGCGCCACTGGCCTTCACGGTCACCGGCAAGGCCCAAGTCAGCCAACTGCATACGTTGGACACCATCAAGAGCCGGGACTTCGTGAAATGGCAACAGGTCAACGTAGACGGCTTGTCGTATGTGCACGGTGATGCCCTGTCGATCGACAAGGTGACCCTGCAGGAACCCTACGCGCGCTTCATCATCAACGAAGACCGCACGACCAACGTCAATGACCTGTTGATCCCGCAACCGGCCGGCGCCAAGCCAAGCAGCCCGGCCACAACGGCCCCCGCCAGCAGCAGCAAGCCGCTGGGCATTCATATTGGCCAGGTCGACATCAAGAACGGCTCGGCCAACTTTGCCGACCTGTCCCTTACCCCCAACTTCGCCACCGCCGTGCAGCAACTCAACGGCCAGATCGGCACCATCGACAACCGCAAGCCGGTGCCTGCCAAGGTTGACGTGAAAGGCAAGGTCGACCGCTACGCCCCGGTTACCATCAAGGGCGCCCGCAACCCGTTCAACCCGCTGGCCAGCCTGGATATCGCCACCAGCTTCAAGCGCGTCGAGCTGACCACCTTGACGCCCTATTCCGGCAAATTCGCCGGTTACCGCATTCGCAAAGGCCGGCTCAACCTCGACTTGCACTACCTGATCACCAATGGCCAGCTCAAAGCCGAGAACAAGGTGGTGGTGGAGCAACTGCAGTTAGGTGAGAAAGTCGACAGCCCGGATGCGGTCGACCTGCCGATCCGCCTGGCGGTGGCGTTGTTGAAGGACACTCAAGGCAAGATCTCCATCGAGCTGCCGGTGTCGGGCGACCTCAACAACCCGCAGTTCAGCGTGATGCCGATCGTCTGGCAAACCCTGCGCAACCTGGTGCTGCGGGCAGCCCAGGCGCCCTTCAAGTTCATCGGTGGGCTGATCACTGGCGGCGGTTCGCAAGACCTGGGTAACGTCGCCTTCGCCCCCGGTTCCAGTACCCTCAGTGGCGATGCCCAGGCGGCGCTGGACAAGCTGGCTTCCGCGCTTAAAGAACGCCCGGAATTGCGCCTGGAAATCGAGGGCACCAGCGCCCAGGCCAGCGATGGCCCACTGATTGCCCAGCAACGCCTGGAACGTGAGTATCAGGCCACCTGGTACAAGATATTGCAGCGCCGCGGCGACAAGGTGCCTGCCAATGCCTCTATGCTGGTGGTCGACGACAGCGACAAACCGGCGATGCTCGAAGGCATCTACCGTACGCGCCTGAAGCAACAACCGCCGGCCGAATGGGAGCAACTAAGCCGTGACGAACGCACAGCCAAGTTGCGCGATGCGGTGATCAAGTCGTGGGCGGAGAGTACTGCGTTGTTGCGCACGCTGGGTCAGGAGCGGGCCAGCAGCATCAAGGATTACCTGGTCGACAAAGGCAAGCTGGAAGATGACCGGGTGTACTTCATCGACACCAGCCTGGGCCAGCCCGAGAAAGACGGCCGGGTGATCACCCCGATGCATCTGGATGCTGAGTAATTAGCAAGCCTGACGCGTGCCTGTGGGAGCGGCCTTGTGTCGCGAAAGGGCCGCAAAGCGGCCCCAGCAATTGATAAATCGCTGCTGAAACCCTGGGGCCGCGGCGCGCCCCTTTCGCGACACAAGGCCGCTCCCACAGAGGCGGGCGCAGGCTTCAGACCAACCGCTGCCCCGACACCGCCGGGTGATACAGCGGCTGCACCTTGTTCCCCGCCGGGTCCAGCAGGTGGAAGCTGCGCGCGCCATCACCATGGTTGAAAGGCCGGTCGAGCAAGGTCACCCCTCGGGCCTTGAAGTACGCATACCAGGCCTCCAGTTCCTCGACGCTGTCCACGATGAACCCGTAATGGTCCAAGGTCTGCAACCCGTTGGCAGCCCCTGCCCCGCGCCCCAGCGACATGTTGTCATTACCGCAGGTCAGGTACACCAAGTCTTCATTGGCGCGGCTCAGTACTTCCATACCCAGCACATCGACGTAAAAGCGTTCGCACTCCTCAAGGTTGGGTACCAGCAAGGCAATATGGCGCAGTCCATTCAGGCGGCCAGGGCGGGCAGGCAATTCAGACATTGGCTAGGCTCCTTTTTTGTATACAATTCATTATTGAATTTAAAACAAAAGGAGCGCTTTGTGTATAGCCTGTTCATCAAGACCCGCGTGAAGCCCGGATGTGCCGATGCTTTCCTTAGCGCGATCAAAGTCAATGCCGCTGCTTCGGTGGCCAGCGAGGCGGGTTGCCTGGTGTTTGATGTGTCGCAGGACAAGGTCGATCCGGGTGTGATCTACCTGTATGAGATCTACCGCGATGATGCGGCGTATGAGGCGCATATCCAGACCGCCCATTTTCGAGATAGCCGGCCCCTGGTCGAGCCGCTGATCATTGAGCAGGAATGCTTCGAGAGTGATGTGGTAGCGCGTAATCCGGCTTATTAAATAAAAGGGGCCGCGAAGCGGCCCCTACAGCATTTGGTGGCCAAATCCGTTTGGCCGACGGGACATTCCTTATTCGGCTTTCAGGCCGTCAGCCGAAACGGCCTGTACGCCTTTGATCTTTTTGGCGATAGCGACTGCCATTTCTTTCTGGGCGTCAGTCACTTTCACGTCAGACGACAGCGAAACCACGCCTTTGTTGGTTTCTACCTTGATGTCGCTGCCCGGTACGCCTTTCTCGGTCATCAGGTCAGCCTTGACCTTGGTGGTGATCCAGGTATCGGAGGTAGCTTCCTTGGCTTTGGTCACCTCACCGGCCGCCAGCATCATCGGGGCCTGGGTGGTCTGTTGGGCAAAAGCCGCGTTAGCCATGGTCAGGGTCAGAGCGGTAGCAGTAGCGGCAGCAATGGCGAACTTCTTCATGTGGGTCACTCCTGTTTTTCGAAAGGTCTGCGCCGTGTGTCCTGGCGTCAGGTATGAAGGTAATTGCATGCGCTGTGCCAGGTTTTGATTTTCTATTAAAACCTTATAAATCAGTACGTTAGCGATTAGGCCAAACGGCAGTAGTCATGCATTTTGCAATCTGCACCTGCAACCTGCATGCAAGATGCAAGTCCGCAAAAGGTTCCCGCCCCGGTCAAAAAAAAAGAGCCCCGAAGGGCTCTTCTATTGCTGCGTATCGGTCGCTTAAACGCCCGAGGCCTTGGCCGCGGCTACGTCCTTGATCGACAGCTTGATACGGCCGCGGTTGTCCACGTCCAGCACCAGTACTTCAACTTCCTGGCCTTCTTTCAGGATGTCGGTGACTTTCTCGACGCGCGCATCGCTCAGCATGGAGATGTGCACCAGGCCGTCTTTGCCAGGCAGGATATTGACGAAGGCGCCGAAGTCCACGATGCGCTCGACCTTGCCGACGTAGATCTTGCCGATCTCGGCCTCGGCGGTGATGCCCAGGATGCGCTGCTTGGCAGCATCTGCCGCTTCCTTGGTTTCGCCGAAGATCTTGATCGAGCCGTCGTCTTCGATGTCGATCGAAGCCTTGGTCTCTTCGCAGATGGCGCGAATGGTGGCGCCGCCTTTACCGATCACGTCACGGATCTTGTCGGTGTCGATCTTCATCGAGATCATGGTAGGCGCGTTGGCCGACAGCTCGTTACGCGACTGGCCAATGACCTGGTTCATCTGGCCGAGGATGTTCAGGCGCGCTTCCAGGGCTTGGCCCAGGGCGATTTCCATGATCTCTTCGGTGATGCCGTTGATCTTGATGTCCATCTGCAGCGCGGTGACGCCTTTGGCGGTACCGGCTACCTTGAAGTCCATGTCGCCCAGGTGGTCTTCGTCACCGAGGATGTCGGTCAGGACCGCGAACTTGTCGCCTTCCTTCACCAGGCCCATGGCGATACCGGCCACTGGCGCCTTCATCGGCACACCGGCGTCCATCAGCGCCAGCGAAGCACCGCAAACCGAAGCCATGGAGCTGGAACCGTTGGATTCGGTGATTTCCGATACCACGCGGATGGTGTACGGGAACACGTCGGCGGCAGGCAGCATGGCCTGGACCGAACGACGGGCCAGACGGCCGTGGCCGATTTCACGACGGCCAGCGCCGCCCATGCGGCCACACTCACCTACCGAGAACGGTGGGAAGTTGTAGTGCAGCATGAAGGGGTCTTTCTTCTCGCCTTCGAGGGTGTCCAGCAGCTGGGCGTCACGGGCAGTACCCAAGGTCGCAACCACCAGGGCCTGGGTTTCACCGCGGGTGAACAGCGCCGAACCGTGGGTTTTCGGCAGCACGCCCACTTCGATGTTCAGCGGGCGAACGGTCTTGGTGTCGCGGCCGTCGATACGTGGCTTGCCGTTGACGATGTTTTCGCGAACGGTGCGGTATTCGATTTCGCCGAAGATGTCTTTTACTTCAGCAGCCGAAGGCTGGCCTTCTTCACCGGAGAACTTGGCAACCGCCTGGTCACGCAGCTCGCCCAGGCGCGCATAGCGGTCGGCCTTGACGGTGATGGTGTAGCCTTGCGAAACCGCTTCGCCGAACTCGGCACGGATGGCGTTGAACAGCTCGGTGTTGGCCACCGCAGGTTTCCAGTCCCAGGTTGGCTTGCCCGCTTCGGCAGCCAGCTCCTTCACGGCCTGGATCACGGCCTGGAACTCGTCATGGGCGAACAGTACCGCGCCCAGCATCTGGTCTTCGGTCAGCTCCTGGGCTTCGGATTCAACCATCAGCACGGCGTCGGAAGTACCGGCAACGACCATGTCCAGGCTGGAGGCAGCCAGTTGCTCGTAAGTCGGGTTCAGCAGGTAGCCGGTGCTTTCGTGGAAGGCCACGCGCGCCGCACCGATCGGGCCTTCGAACGGAATACCGGAAATGGCCAGGGCAGCCGAGGTGCCGATCATCGCAGCGATGTCCGGGTCAGTCTTCTTGCTGGTGGAAACCACGGTGCAGACGACCTGCACTTCGTTCATGAAGCCTTCCGGGAACAGCGGGCGGATCGGACGGTCGATCAGGCGCGAGGTCAGCGTCTCTTTCTCGGAAGGACGGCCTTCACGCTTGAAGAAGCCACCTGGGATCTTGCCAGCAGCGTAGGTCTTTTCCTGGTAGTGAACCGACAGCGGGAAGAAGCCCTTGCCTGGATCAGCCTGTTTGGCGCCTACCACAGTCACCAGCACGGTGACGTCGTTATCGACGGTAACCAGCACGGCGCCGGTTGCCTGACGGGCAATACGGCCCGTTTCGAGAGTGACGGTCGATTGACCGAACTGGAAAGTCTTGATTACCGGGTTCACGGTTTCCTACCTTTTTCAGTGGCTCTTGGGGGAACTGGTTTCTTGCGAATTCTTGGGCAGAACGGGGAATCGGCCCCATTGACCGTCCAGATACAACACGAGGCTGGGAGCCTGGCCGCTGCGCGGTAAACCGCTCAGCTGAACCAGGCTGCCAACCTCGGAGATACGCGTGGCGTGCCCGACGACCCTGCTGCGAAACAGCAAAGCCGAAGCCTGCGACACGCCATGCACACCACTGACCAGGCCGCTATTAGCGACGCAGGCCCAGGCGACCGATCAGGGCGCTGTAACGAGTGGTGTCTTTGCCCTTCAGGTAGTCCAGCAGCTTACGACGCTGGTTAACCATACGGATCAGACCACGACGGGAGTGGTGGTCTTTATCGTTGGCCTTGAAGTGGCCTTGCAGCTTGTTGATGTTGTGGGTCAGCAGAGCAACCTGCACTTCCGGGCTACCGGTATCGCCGGCGGCTTGCTGATATTCGGCAACGATCTTAGCTTTTTCTTCAACGCTGAGGGCCATTTGGCTTCTCCTGATAACGGATCCCGCACGCGGGGTCCAATAGGCCAGGGACAAATCCCTGTATTAATAAAAAAGGTGTGACCGTGCCTACTGACAGCCACCCTTGCTGCCGTGGGGTTCGGCAATTGCCTGGCCCCGCGGTTTCGGTCATTCCGACCGAATAAGCCGACGTGGCGCGATGCGCCCGTCTTCGCTCACTTCACCGATACCGATGAAGCGCGCATTATGATCCTGTACCCGGACCATGCCAAATTGTGGCGCGTCCGGCGCGCGTACCGCCTGCCCATGCAGCCAGTAGAACGCACTGTGTTCGGACAGGCTGACCATTGGCCAGTCCTGCAGGCCGCTGTCCGAGGGCATCAGGAAGCGGTCCAGCGCTTCGTTGCCGCCTTCGGCGTGAGCCTGTTCGAGCGCTTCGAGGGTCACCGTCTGTGCCAGCGCGAAGGGCCCGGCCTGGGTCCTGCGCAGCTCGGCAACATAGGCGCCGCAGCCCAGGGCCTCGCCAATATCCTCCACCAGGGTGCGGATATAGGTGCCTTTGCTGCAACCTACGCTCAACCGTGCACGGGTGCCTTCGCACTCGAGCAACTCCAAGCGGCCAATAGTAACAGAACGCGCCTCGCGCTCCACTACCTCTCCTGCACGTGCCAGCTTGTACAGCGGCTGGCCATCACGCTTGAGTGCCGAGTACATCGGCGGTATCTGGCTGATGGGGCCGCGAAAACGCGGCAGCACCGCCTCGATATCGGCGCGACCAACGGTCACCTCGCGGGTCTGCAGAACCTCACCTTCGGCGTCGCCGGTGTTGGTAGTCTGCCCCAGCTGCATGACCGTTTCGTAGCCCTTGTCGGAGTCGAGCAGGTACTGCGAAAACTTGGTCGCCTCGCCAAAGCACAACGGCAGCACGCCGGTTGCCAGCGGGTCGAGGCTACCGGTGTGGCCGGCCTTTTCCGCATTCAGCAGCCAGCGTACTTTCTGCAGGGCGGCATTGGAGGTGAAGCCCAGCGGCTTGTCCAGCAGGATGATGCCGCTGACGTTGCGGCGGATACGTTTGACCTGGGCCACCGCTTACTCCTTGGTGTCCGGCTCGTCGGCTTCCTTGTGCATGCGGTCTTCGGCCACTGCACGCTCGATCAGCGCCGACAGGTGCACACCGCGGCTGACACTTTCATCGAAGTGGAAGTGCAGTTGCGGCACGCTGCGCAGTTGCATCGAACGCCCCAGGTGCAGGCGCAGGAAGCTGGCAGCGCTGTTGAGTGCCTTGAGCGACTGCTGCACCGCGTCCGGGGTTTCTTCGCCCATGACGGTGATGAACACCTTGGCATGGCCCAGGTCGCGGCTCACGTCCACGGCGGTGATGGTCACCAGGCCGACACGCGGGTCCTTGACTTCGCGACGGATCAGCTCGGCCAGCTCGCGCTGCATCTGATCGCCAATACGTTGGGTACGGCTATATTCTTTGGCCATTCTTGCTACCTGTAACTTAAAGCGGCAAACGCCCGGGCAGACCTGAGCCTGACCGGGCGCTACCTGAAGAGGTACCGCAAGCCGCCCTGCAAGGGGCGCTTGCGGCTCGCTCGCCCTTAAAGGGTACGAGCCACCTGGACTTTCTCGAAGACTTCGATCTTGTCGCCGACCTTGACGTCGTTGTAGCTCTTGACGCCAATACCGCACTCCATGCCCGAACGCACTTCGGAGGCGTCGTCCTTGAAGCGACGCAGCGATTCCAGCTCGCCTTCGAAGATCACAACGTCGTCGCGCAGTACGCGGATCGGACGGTTGCGGTACACGGTACCCTCGATGACCATACAGCCAGCGATGGCGCCGAACTTCGGCGAACGGAACACGTCACGCACTTCGGCAACACCCAGGATGTTCTCGCGAACATCGCTGCCGAGCATGCCGGTCAGGGCCTTCTTGACGTCTTCGATGATGTCGTAGATCACGTTGTAGTAACGCATATCCAGACCTTCCTGCTCGACGATCTTGCGCGCACCGGCATCGGCACGCACGTTGAAGCCGAACAGTACAGCGTTCGAAGCCAGCGCCAGGTTGGCATCGCTCTCGGTGATACCACCGACGCCACCACCAATCACGCGCACTTGCACTTCGTCGTTGCCCAGGCCGCCAAGCGAACCCTGCAGTGCCTCGAGAGAACCACGCACATCGGTCTTGAGCACGATGTTGAGGGTTTTCTTCTCTTCCTGACCCATGGTCTCGAAGATGTTTTCCAGCTTGCCGGCGTGAGCGCGGGCCAGCTTGACCTCGCGGTACTTGCCTTGACGGAACATGGCAACTTCGCGGGCTTTCTTCTCGTCGGCAACCACGGACAGCTCGTCACCGGCTTCCGGGGTACCGTCCAGGCCAAGGATCTCGACCGGGATCGACGGGCCGGCTTCTTTCACAGGCTTGCCGTTCTCGTCGAGCATGGCACGCACGCGGCCATAGTTGGAACCGCACAGCACCATGTCGCCCTGACGCAGCGTACCGTCCTGAACCAGGATGGTCGCGACCGGGCCGCGGCCCTTGTCCAGGCGCGATTCGACGACCACGCCACGACCAGGTGCAGTCGGGGTAGCAGTCAGCTCGAGGATCTCGGCCTGCAGCAGCACGGCTTCGAGCAGCTCGTCGACACCGGTACCCATCTTCGCCGATACCTTGACGAATGGCGTGTCACCACCCCAGTCCTCGGAGGTAACGCCTTCGACGGCCAGTTCGTTGCGGATACGATCGAGGTCAGCACCCGGCTTGTCGATCTTGTTCACTGCAACCACCAGCGGAACGCCAGCTGCCTTGGCATGCTGAACCGCTTCGCGGGTTTGCGGCATTACGCCGTCGTCCGCCGCCACCACCAGGATGACGATGTCGGTCGCCTTGGCACCACGGGCACGCATCTGGGTGAACGCAGCGTGGCCCGGGGTATCGAGGAAGGTGACCATGCCGCGGTCGGTTTCCACGTGGTAGGCACCGATGTGCTGGGTAATGCCACCGGCTTCGCCAGCAGCAACTTTGGCACGACGGATGTAGTCGAGCAGCGAGGTCTTACCATGGTCAACGTGACCCATGACGGTAACCACCGGCGCGCGGGACTCGGCCTGGCCTTCGAACTTCAGCGATTCGGCCAGGGAATCTTCCAGCGCGGTGTCGCTGATCAGCGTGACCTTGTGGCCCAGCTCTTCAGCGATCAGCTGGGCAGTTTCCTGGTCGAGCACCTGGTTGATGGTGACCGGGGTACCCATCTTGAACATGAACTTGACCACTTCAGCGGCCTTGACCGACATCTGCTGGGCCAGTTCGGAGACGGTGATGGTCTCGCCGATGGTCACGTCACGGATGACTGGACCGGTCGGGTTCTGGAAGCCGTGCTGGTTACGCTTCTTCAGCTTGCTCTTGCCACCACGACCACGACGGGCGCCGTCGCTCTCTTCATCGGTGGTACGCGGAGCGGCACGTGGCGTTGGAGCCTTTTCCTTCTCCTTGACCTTGACCTTGATCGACACACGAGGGGCTTCGCCACGACGACGGTCGTCATCACGGGTACGGCTCTCGTTGCGACGGGTCTCGTCCTTCTTGCGCTCGGCAGCACGGGCTGCAGCGTCTTCGGAGGCTGGCGCGTCGGCGACGACCGGGGCCGGGGCAGCGGCAGGCGCCGGCTCTGGCTTGGCGGCAGGCGCCGGGGCCGCTGTTGCGGTATCGGCAGCCTGACGGCGAGCCTGTTCCTCGTTGCGCTGGCGAACTTCGGCCTCGACCTTGTCGCGCGCAGCGTTTTCGGCCGCACGGCGCTCTTCCAGCTCACGCTTCTGCTCAGCCTGGATTTCTTCCGGGCTGCGCTGCACGAAAACTTTCTTCTTGCGTACTTCTACGCTGATGCTCTTGCTACCGGCGACACGCAGGGTGCTGGTGGTTTTGCGCTGCAAGGTAATCTTGCGCGGCTCTTCCGCCTTGCTCTTGTGGCTGCTTTTCAAATGAGTCAGCAGGGTCTGCTTCTCATTGTCGGTCACTACCTGACCGGCGTCGGTGTGCGGCAGACCTGCCTCACGCATCTGCTGCAGCAGGCGCTCTACCGGTGCCTCGACCTCTTGGGCCAGTTCTTTCACCGTGACTTGCGTCATGCACTTCTCTCCTCAGGCCGCGCCTAATTACTCGAACCAGTGGGCTCGGGCGGCCATGATCAACTTGCCGGCACGCTCTTCGTCGATGCCGTCGATGTCGAGCAGATCGTCGATCGACTGCTCGGCCAGGTCTTCGCGGTTAACCACGCCGCGCACCGCCAGTTCAGCCGCCAGGTCCTTGTCCATGCCCTCAAGGGAGAGCAGGTCTTCGGCCGGGTGGGCGTCTGCCAGTTTTTCTTCGGTAGCGATGGCCTTGGTCAACAAACGGTCCTTGGCTCGAGCGCGGAGCTCATTGACGATATCTTCGTCAAAGCCATCGATGTTGAGCATTTCTTCCAACGGTACGTAGGCAATTTCTTCGAGGCTGGTGAAGCCTTCGTCGACCAGCACTTGGGCCAGCTCCTCGTCGACTTCCAGTTCATCGATGAAATTGCGCAGGATGTCACCGGTTTCGGCCTGTTGCTTGGCCTGGATGTCCTTCTCGGTCATCACGTTCAAGGTCCAGCCGGTCAACTGACTGGCAAGACGAACGTTCTGACCGCCACGGCCAATGGCCTGGGCCAGGTTGTCCTCGGCGACGGCGATGTCCATGGCATGGGCATCTTCATCAACGATGATCGCCGCGACTTCAGCCGGCGACATGGCGTTGATGACGAACTGCGCCGGGTTATCGTCCCACAGGACGATATCCACACGCTCACCACCCAGCTCCCCGGATACAGCCTGGACGCGCGAACCACGCATGCCGATACAGGCACCTTGCGGGTCGATACGCTTGTCCTTGGAGCGGACGGCGATCTTGGCTCGCGAACCCGGGTCACGGGAAGCAGCCATGACTTCGATCAGGCCCTCGGCAATTTCCGGCACTTCAATGCGGAAAAGCTCGATCAGCATCTGCGGCGCGGTGCGCGACAGGATCAGCTGAGGGCCACGGTTTTCAGTGCGAATTTCCTTCAGCAGTGCACGCAGGCGCACGCCAACACGGAAGGTTTCGCGGGGAATGATGTCTTCGCGGGCCAACAGGGCCTCGGCGTTGTTGCCCAGGTCAACGATAACGTTGTCGCGGGTAACCTTTTTAACGGTACCCGAGATGATTTCGCCAACGCGTTCGCGGTAGGCATCGACCACCTGGGCACGCTCGGCCTCACGGACCTTCTGCACGATGACCTGCTTGGCGGTCTGGGCGGCGATGCGACCAAATTCGATGGACTCGATCTTCTCTTCGATCACGTCACCTACCTTGGCTTCAGGGTGGGTGTCCTTGATCTTGTCCAGCCAGGTCTCGATCGCCGGATCGTCCAGATCGGCTTCATCGACCACGGTCCAGCGACGGAAGGTCTCGTAGCTACCGGTGTGGCGGTTGATTTCCACACGCAGATCGACTTCGTCTTCAAAACGTTTTTTGGTTGCAGTGGCCAGGGCCACCTCCAGCGCTTCGAAAATGACGCCGGGCGGTACACCTTTTTCGTTGGATACCGATTCAACAACCAGCAGTACTTCTTTGCTCATCGTACGCCTCGCCTTGCGCAAGCCATTGGGCCCGGATAGTCCGCCGGGCCCGGCACGTCTCAGTCAAAACTGGGAATAATATTGGCCTTGTCGATCGAATCGATCGGCAGAAGGAATTCCTGGTTGTCCACCTGGACCACCACGTCCTGCTCCTCCACACCGCGGAGAAGGCCCTGGAAGTTACGACGACCCTCGAAGGGTGAGCGCAGCTTGATCTTCACTTGTTCGCCGGCATGCGAGGCAAACTGTTCCAGAGTGAACAGTGGGCGATCCATGCCTGGGGAAGACACCTCGAGGGTGTATTCACTGCTGATTGGATCTTCCACATCGAGGATTGCGCTGGCCTGACGGCTGACTGCTTCGCAATCGTCCACCAGAATACCGCCTTCCTTGTCGATGTAGATGCGCAATACCGAATGCTTACCCTGGGAAACGAACTCGATCCCCCAGCATTGATAGCCCAGACCCTCGACAACCGGGGCCAACAAGGCCTGCAACTGTTCTAGCTTGCTCGACACCTGAACCCCCTCGTGCATGCTGTGCAAATAAAAAATGGGCAAAGCGCCCATCCCTGAAAGCGCCGTTGGACAACGACGCCGAAACTGTTCGGTTAGCAAAAAGCCCCTGAAAAGGGGCTCCGCTGAAGCTGGTTGCGGGGGCTGGATTTGAACCAACGACCTTCGGGTTATGAGCCCGACGAGCTACCAAGCTGCTCCACCCCGCGACAAAGCTGGGGCGAAAGTATAAGACCGAACCCTGCTGAGGGTCAAATCCAAACCTTCACCTGCAAGAAAGCCCGCTAAAGCGGGCTCTCAAGCTTCAATTGGTACCGAGAAGGGGACTCGAACCCCTACACCCTATGGGCACAACCACCTCAAGGTTGCGTGTCTACCAATTCCACCACCTCGGCAATACTACTACTTGAAACCCGTTACTTCTGCTCTTCTGCCGGAGGAGGTACATCACCCGTATTAGGAGTGGCTTCGCTCTTCTGCTGCTGGAGCACCGGTACATCATCATTGACTGCCGGTTTTTGCGGCTCTTTCACTTCTAGCACTGCTGGATCTGGAAGACCTGCTTGGCTAAGCTGGTGAGCTTGTTGCTTCGCGAAGTATCCTAACCCAAGTGCTGTCAAAAAGAAAGTGGCAGCGAGTATAGCAGTTAATTTACTTAGGAACGTTGCAGAGCCTTGGCTCCCGAACACGGTATTAGAAGCACCCGCGCCGAAAGATGCACCTGCTTCAGCACCTTTACCCTGTTGCAACAGTACCAGCACTACTAGCGAAAGCGCTGCCAACAGATGAAAAACAACGATGACTGTTTCCAGCATTTGTTCAGTTTCCTGCGGCGCGACAAATTGCACCGAATTCGTCTGCGTTCAGGGACGCTCCACCAATGAGCCCCCCATCGATATCCGGCATGCCGAACAGTTCGGCCGCATTGGCCGCCTTCACGCTGCCGCCGTAGAGCAACTGCACCTTCGCAGCCACTTCAGCATCTTCTGCCGCCAGCTGGCCGCGGATGGCGGCGTGCACATCCTGGGCCTGCTGTGGCGTGGCCGTAAGGCCAGTGCCGATGGCCCATACAGGCTCATAGGCAATTACTGCATCGGCAAAAGCCTTAACACCGAATGCTTCGATGATACTGCTTAGTTGACGCCCGACAACTTCGAGCGTTTTGCCTGCCTCGCGCTCTTCCAGGGTTTCCCCTATGCAAAGCACTGGCTTCAAACCTTTGGCCTGGGCCGCTGCAAACTTGCGATTCAGCACTTCGTCGGTTTCGCCAATGATCTGGCGACGCTCGGAATGGCCAATCAACACCAACTTGCAACCTGCTTCAACCAGCTGCTCAGGAGCAACTTCCCCGGTCAGCGCACCCTGTTCGGGTTGTACAGCAGAATTCTGTGCACCGACAGTAATTTCTTTACCCGCCAGGCCATCGATCACTTGATTGATGAACAAGGCCGGTGGAAATATTGCGACTTCCACTCCGCTCGGCAAGGCGAGATTGCTCAAGCCTTCGGTCAGCTCAGCGACGCTAGCGCGGGTACCGTGCATCTTCCAGTTACCAGCTACCATAGGGCGACGCATGCTTTACCTCGTCGGTCAAAGTGGGCGCAGATCTTACCCAACCAGATCTGCGCTGGCAAGCGCCTTCAGACACAAACTTCGCCAACCAGTTTGGCCAGGGCTTCGGCATGGCCACGCACCTGCGCTTCGTCCTCGCCTTCGACCATTACCCGCACCAGCGGCTCGGTACCGGACTTGCGCAACAGCACACGCCCGCGCCCCGCCAGCGCCTCGGTGACCTTGGCGCTGGCTTCCTGCACGGCCGGGTGCTGCAGCGGGTCGACCTTGCTGCCGCCAAAGCGCACATTGATCAGCACCTGCGGGCATTTGCGCAGGGCCTGGCGAGCCTGGGCCAGGCCCTCGCCGCGCCGCTTGAGCGCCATCAGCACCTGCAACGCGGCAATGATCGCATCACCGGTAGTGGTGTAGTTGCAGCACACCACGTGGCCCGAGTTTTCGCCGCCCACCAGCCACTCACGCTCAAGCAGCTCGGCCATCACATAACGGTCACCGACCTTGGCCCGCACGAAGGGGATATCCAGGTCCTTGAGCGCCAGCTCCAGGCCCAGGTTGCTCATCAGCGTACCCACTACCCCGCCCTGGAGCTTGCCACGCTCCTGCAGGTCGCGGGCAATGATGAACAGCAACTCGTCGCCATCGACGATCGCCCCGGTGTGGTCAACCATCAGTACGCGGTCACCGTCACCGTCGAAGGCAATGCCGAGATCGGCATGCCCGACCAGCACCGCAGCCTGCAGCGATTCGATATGGGTCGAGCCGCAGTTTTCGTTGATGTTCAACCCGTCGGGCTGGGCATGCAGCACAGTGACATCGGCACCCAGCTCGCGGAACACGCTTGGCGCAACCTTGTAGGTGGCACCATGAGCGCAATCGACCACCAGCTTGAGGCCTGCGAAACTGGTGCTGCTCGGTACGCTGCTTTTGCAAAACTCGATATAGCGGCCAGCAGCATCGTTGATACGCGACACCTTGCCCAGCTTGCTCGACTCGACCACGGTCATCGGCTGATCGAGCAGTTCCTCGATCATCAGTTCGACGTCGTCCGGCAGCTTGGTGCCCTGGCCCGAGAAGAACTTGATGCCGTTGTCGTCATGCGGGTTGTGCGAGGCACTGATGACGATACCGGCTTCGGCGTGGAAGGTACGTGTAAGGTAGGCGATGGCCGGTGTCGGCATCGGCCCCAGCAGCATCACATCGGCCCCTGCCGCCGACAGGCCGGCTTCGAGGGCAGACTCGAACATGTAGCCGGAGATACGCGTGTCCTTGCCCACCAGCACCCGGCAGTGGCCGAGCTTGCGGAAGGCCATGCCGGCCGCCCAACCCAGCTTCAGCATGAAGTCCGGGGTGATCGGGTATTCGCCGACGCGGCCACGAATGCCGTCGGTGCCAAAGTATTTTCTGCTCATAGGGACTCCAATGTTCTTATTCGGCGCCTTGTACCGCAGCGATCATGCGCACCACATCGACCGTTTCGGCCACGTCGTGGACACGCAGGATGCTCGCGCCCTTGGTCATGGCCAGGGCTGCCAGTGCCAGGCTGCCGTACAGGCGCTCGTCGACCGGACGTTCCAGCGTCAGGCCGATCATGCTCTTTCGCGAGACCCCCACCAGCAGTGGGCGCCCAAGACGATGGAGCGTTTCCATGTGCTTGAACAGGCTCAGGTTGTGCGCCAGCGTTTTGGCGAAACCAAAGCCAGGGTCAAGGATGATGCGTTGTTCATCAATACCGGCCGATGCGCAGGCCGCCATGCGCTGCTGCAGATACCGGGCAACATCGGCAGTCACGTTCTCGTAGTGCGGGTCGTCCTGCATGTTGCCCGGCTCGCCACGCATGTGCATCAGGCACACCGGCAGGCCGGTGGCGGCAGCGGCATCCAGGGCGCCGTCGCGCTCCAGGCCTCGCACGTCGTTGATCAACCCGGCGCCAAGGCGCGCAGACTCACGCATGACAGCCGGGGTCGAGGTATCGACGGAGATGACCACGTCCAGGCGACTGTTGATGGCCTCGACCATCGGCGCCACACGCTCGAGCTCCTCGGTGACCGAAACGGCGCGCGCCCCAGGCCGGGTGGACTCACCACCGATGTCGATCAGCGTGGCACCGGCGGCAACCATGGCTTCGGCATGGCGCAAGGCCTCGTCGCGCTGGTTGAAGCGCCCGCCATCGGAGAAGGAATCGGGGGTGATATTGAGAATACCCATCACATGGGTACGTGACAAATCAAGAACCCGGTTGCCGCAAGGCAACCGGGTCGGGTACTGCACTGAGCTCATAGATGCCCTTAGTGTTGAGCTGCCGGGCCGCCAATCGGCGATTCCGGACGATCGTTCTGGGCAGCAGGCGTGCCCGAATCCGTATCATCGTCCCAGTCACGC
Organism: Pseudomonas sp. p99-361; assembly: GCF_003935475.1. NCBI lineage: Bacteria > Pseudomonadati > Pseudomonadota > Gammaproteobacteria > Pseudomonadales > Pseudomonadaceae > Pseudomonas > Pseudomonas sp. p99-361. The sequence continues at coordinate 31,633 of NZ_RHQO01000012.1, forward strand.
GGCTCGCGCGGCGTACGCCCAGCCATGATGTCGTCGATCTGATCGGCATCAATGGTCTCATACTTCATCAGCGCTTCGGTCATTGCTTCGAGCTTGTCGCGGTTTTCGACCAGCAACTGCTTGGCCGTTGCGTAGCACTGGTCGATGATGCTGCGCACCTCGGAGTCGATCAGCTTGGCGGTTTCACCGGAAACGCTGGCGTGCTGGCTGGCAGCGCTGCGGCCCAGGAACACCTCGCCGTCTTCTTCGGCATACATCAACGGACCGAGTTTTTCGGACAGGCCCCACTTGGTCACCATGTTTCGTGCGATCTGGCTGGCACGCATGATGTCGTTGGAAGCGCCGGTGGTAACCCCGTCGAAGCCCAGGGTCATCTCTTCGGCAATACGACCGCCGTAAAGCGAGCAGATCTGGCTGATCAAGGCACGCTTGGACAGACTGTAACGGTCCTCTTCCGGCAGGAACATGGTCACACCCAGGGCACGACCACGCGGGATGATCGAAACCTTGTAGACCGGGTCGTGCTCAGGCACCAGGCGGCCGACGATGGCGTGGCCTGCCTCGTGGTAGGCAGTGTTACGTTTTTCTTTCTCGGACATGACCATGGTCTTGCGCTCGGCGCCCATCATGATCTTGTCCTTGGCCAGCTCGAACTCCTTCATCTCCACCAGGCGCTTGTTGGAGCGGGCGGCAAACAGGGAAGCTTCGTTGACCAGGTTGGCAAGGTCGGCACCGGAGAAGCCCGGCGTACCCCGCGCGATAACGGCCGGGTTGACGTTCTCGCTGACCGGCACCTTGCGCATGTGCACCTTCAGGATCTGCTCGCGGCCGCGGATGTCCGGCAGGCCGACCACTACCTGGCGGTCGAAACGGCCGGGGCGCAGCAGCGCCGGGTCGAGTACGTCCGGGCGGTTGGTGGCGGCGATGACGATGATGCCATCGTTCATCTCGAAGCCGTCCATTTCCACCAGCAGCTGGTTCAGGGTTTGCTCACGCTCGTCGTGACCACCGCCCATGCCGGCACCACGGTGGCGACCCACGGCGTCGATCTCGTCGATGAAGATGATGCACGGGGCGTGCTTCTTGGCCTGCTCGAACATGTCGCGCACACGGCTGGCACCGACACCGACGAACATTTCAACGAAGTCCGAACCGGAAATGGTGAAGAACGGGACTTTTGCCTCACCGGCAATGGCCTTGGCCAGCAGGGTTTTACCGGTACCGGGCGGGCCTACCATCAGCACGCCACGCGGGATACGGCCGCCCAGGCGCTGGAACTTGCCCGGGTCACGCAGGAACTCGACCAGCTCGCCAACTTCTTCCTTGGCCTCGTCGCAACCGGCGACGTCGGCCAGGGTCGTCTTGACCTGGTCTTCGGACAGCAGGCGCGCCTTGCTCTTGCCAAAGCTCATGGGCCCGCCTTTACCGCCGGCACCGCCCTGCATCTGGCGCATGAAGAACATGAACACGGCGATGATCACCAGGATCGGGAAGCTTGCTACCAACAGCTGCGTCCAGATGCTCTGCTGCTCAGGCTGCTTGCCTTCGACCACTACGTGGTTGTCGACGAGGTCGCCGATCAGGCCGTTATCGGTGATGGCCGGGCGCACGGTCTTGAAGCTGTCGCCATCGGAGCGCTTGCCGGTAATGATGTAGCCGTCGACGGTCACACGCTCGACCTTGCCATCCTTGACCTGCTGGATGAAGTCGGAGTAGTTGAGGGTCTGCGGCTCGTTAGGGCTGGAGAAGTTGTTCATCACTGTCACCAGGACAGCTGCGATGATCAACCACAGGATCAGATTCTTTGCCATGTCGTTCAATTCGCTACCCTCTGAGGCCGGCGCACGACGCAGCCGTGCCTCGCATGATATTCATCGCCCTAACTTACTACATTACCTACGCAGCCGCAGGCACCGTCTGTAACCCTTTGTGAAAGCTAGACTACACGAAGTTCGGACGATCCTGACGCCGCGGCCGATTGGAAATAACTATCGGCCGCCGCGCTTCACGCCTTTCAAGCGCCTTTGAAACCTTTGCCCAACAGGTACTGTTCACGCGAGCGGTCCCGCGATGACGAAGGCTTGCGCATCTGCACCTTGTCGAACTTGGTGCGCACGTCCTTCAGGTACATGTCGAAACCTTCGCCCTGGAAAATCTTGATCAGGAAATCCCCGCCAGGCTTGAGCACGCGGGTTGCCAGGTCCAGGGCCAGCTCGCAGAGGAACATGGCACGTGGCATGTCCACTTCGGGCGTACCACTCATATTGGGGGCCATGTCGGAAATCACAAGGTCCACGTGCGAATCACCGACCGCGTCGAGGATTTGCTGGAGCACGGCGTCTTCGGTGAAATCGCCCTGGATGAAGGTAACGTCTGGGATCGAGTCCATTTCCAGGATATCCGAAGCGATCAGCCGGCCCTGGCCGCCAATCAGACGACTGGTCACCTGCGACCACCCGCCCGGGGCCGCACCCAGGTCAATTACGCTCATGCCGGGGCGGATCAGGCGGTCCTTTTCCTGGATCTCCAGCAGTTTGTAGCTCGCACGCGAGCGGTAGCCGTCCTTCTGTGCCTGTTTCACAAAAGGATCGTTGAAATGCTCTCGCAGCCAGTTTGCGCTGCTTTTGGAACGTTGTACCACGGGGCACCTCGATGATATGCGTCGTGATTGACTGGGCGGAGCCGGTGGCCCTCGGGTAAAATGCCGGTCAATTTTACAGAATCAGACGGAAAGGGTCAGATTATGCCGCTCAATAACGAGCAGAAGAAGCAATACAAGTCCATTGGTCATGACCTGAAGCCGGTCCTGATCGTTGCTGGCAATGGTTTGAATGAAGGCGTGGTCGCCGAGCTGGAACGCGCACTGGTCGATCATGAACTGATCAAGGTCGAGATTCGCTCGGAAGACCGCGAAGAACGCGCCGAGACCATCGCCGAGCTGTGCAAGGCCGGCCGCGCCGAACTGGTGCAGACCATCGGCAAGAAAGCCCTGATCTACCGCAAGAACCCACAACCGAACAAGCAGCTGTCCAACATTCACCGTTACAAGTAACGGAAAGGATAGCGCGCCGCCTGTGTAGGAGCGGCCTCGTGTCGCGATGGGCTGCGAAGCGGCCCCCTGCAATATCTGTTGTTAAGCTGATATCTGGGGGCTGCTTCGCAGCCCATCGCGACACAAGGCCACTCCTACCAGGGACTGCAACAGCCTGGGCTAGCGGCGGGCTTTGACCGGCACCGGCTGGGCCACCAGCACGATGCCGGAGAAGCCCAGCACCAGGAAGCAGAACATCTGCCAGCGCTCGCCAACGGAAATGCCGTAACGCAGGGTGTAGTACCCCACACACGCACCGAAGCCGAGCAACAGCATCTGGCCGCGAAACTGCCGCCACCAGGCCGCCAGGCCTTCCACCCTTGCCAGCACAGCCAGCTGGGTCAACAAGCCAAGCAGCGCCACGCCGATCAACCAGCGGTCGATCTGCCCGGCGATATCCTGCACAAGCAGCGGCGCCAGGCCGCTGACCTTGAGCGCAGGCACCAGCCCCACATGGAACACCCACAGGCCACCGACCCAGAATACCTGGGCCAGTTGCCAGAGGATCCCCTCGAGGGATGGCGCCCGCAGGCGCCGGTCAGATGTGTTTGACTTCGACAATCTCGTACTCGACCGTACCGTTAGGCGTCTTGACGACAACGGTATCCCCTTCTTCCTTGCCAATGATGGCACGGGCAATCGGGGCGCTGTTCGACAGCTTGCCTTTCTTCACATCGGCTTCATCTTCGCCAACGATCTGATAGGTCACTTCTTCATCGGTTTCGGTGTTGGCCAGCACCACGGTGGTGCCAAAAATCACCTTGCCGGTGTGGGCGATGGTGGTGACGTCGATCACCACCGAGTTCTGCAGGCGGCCTTCGATATCGCGGATACGCGCCTCGACCATGCCCTGCTCTTCACGCGCGGCATGGTATTCGGCGTTTTCCTTGAGGTCGCCCAGCTCACGCGCTTCACCAATGGCTTGGCTCAGGCGCGGGCGCTCGGTCTTGCTCAGGAAGGTCAGCTCCTCTTCCAGGGCGCGAGCGCCCTGGACGGTCATCGGGTATTTGGTAATGCTCATGCTTTGAGTCCTGCATGCAGATCCTGCAGGCGACGAACAGTCTTCTCGGGACCGAATTTCAACGCCTCGCAGATGGCTTCACCAGCCGCAATGGTAGTGGTGCAGTAAATCTTGTGCTGCAGCGCATTGCGACGAATCGAGTAGGAGTCGGCGATCGACTGGCGGCCTTCGGTGGTGTTGATGATCAGCGACACTTCGTCGTTCTTGATCATGTCGACCACGTGCGGGCGGCCTTCGGTCACCTTGTTCACGCGGCGCACTTTCAGGCCAGCCGCCTCGATAACCTTGGCGGTGCCGGCAGTAGCAACCACTTCGAAGCCCAGGGCGATCAGGTCACGGGCAACGCCAGCCACTTGTGGCTTGTCGTCGTCACGCACGCTGATGAACGCGGTGCCGCCGGTAGGCAGCACTTCGCTGGCACCCATCTGGGCTTTGGCGAAGGCTTCACCGAAGCTGTCACCAACACCCATGACCTCACCGGTCGATTTCATCTCAGGGCCGAGGATCGGGTCAACCCCTGGGAACTTGGCGAACGGGAAGACGGCTTCCTTGACGCTGTAGAAGTTCGGGATGATTTCCTGGGTGAAGCCCAGCTCTTTCAGGGTTTTGCCAGCCATGACGCGGGCCGCGATCATGGCCAGGGAAGTGCCGATGCACTTGGACACGAACGGCACGGTACGCGATGCACGCGGGTTGACTTCGATCACGTAGATCTTGTCGCCCTGCAGGGCCAGCTGCACGTTCATCAGGCCGACCACGCCCAGCTCCAGGGCCATTTTCTTGACCTGTTCGCGCACTTCGTCCTGCACGCCCTTGCTCAGCGAGTAAGGTGGCAGCGAGCATGCCGAGTCACCGGAGTGAACGCCGGCCTGTTCGATGTGCTGCATGATCGCGCCGATGACCACGTCGGTACCGTCGCACACCGCATCCACGTCCATTTCGATGGCGCAGTTGAGGAAGTGGTCGAGCAGTACCGGGCTGTCGTTGGAAACCTGAACAGCTTCACGCAGGTAGCGCTTGAGCTCGTCCAGTTCGTAGACGATCTCCATGGCACGGCCACCCAGTACATAGGATGGGCGCACGACCAGCGGGTAGCCGATGCTGCCGGCGGCACGAATGGCCTCTTCTTCGCTGCGCACGGTCGCGTTTGGCGGCTGCAGCAGGTTCAGGCGCTGGACCATCTGCTGGAAGCGCTCGCGGTCTTCGGCGCGGTCGATGGCGTCCGGGCTGGTACCGATGATCGGCACACCGGCCTCTTCCAGGGCGCGCGCCAGCTTCAGCGGGGTCTGGCCGCCGTAGTGCACGATCACGCCTTTGGGCTTCTCGACGCGGCACACTTCCAGCACGTCTTCCAGGGTCAGCGGCTCGAAGTACAGGCGGTCGGAGGTGTCGTAGTCGGTGGAAACGGTTTCCGGGTTGCAGTTGACCATGATGGTCTCGTAACCGTCGTCACGCAGCGCCAGGGCCGCGTGTACGCAGCAGTAGTCGAACTCGATACCTTGGCCGATACGGTTCGGGCCACCGCCCAGGATCATGATCTTGTCACGGGTCGACGGGTTGGCCTCGCACTCTTCCTCGTAGGTGGAGTACAGGTAGGCGGTGTCGGTGGCGAACTCGGCGGCGCAGGTGTCGACGCGCTTGTACACCGGGAACACTTCCAGCTTGTGGCGGTGGCGGCGCAGGTTCTTGTCGGTAATACCCAACAGCTTGGCCAGGCGCTGGTCAGAGAAGCCCTTGCGCTTGAGGCGCAGCATGTAGTCCTTGTCGATGGCCGACAGGGCCAGGGTCTTGACCTTCTCTTCTTCTTTGATCAGGTCCTCCATCTGCACCAGGAACCACATGTCGATGCCGGTCAGATTGAAGATTTCTTCGCAGGTCATGCCCGAACGCATGGCGTCGGCGACATACCAGATACGCTCGGCACCCGGCACGGTCAGCTCGCGCTTGAGGATGCTGGCAGCTTCCGGGCTGGCCAGGTCGACTTTCGGGTCGAGGCCGCAAGCGCCGACTTCCAGGCCACGCAGGGCTTTCTGCAGCGACTCCTGGAAGGTACGGCCGATGGCCATGACTTCACCCACGGACTTCATCTGGGTGGTCAGGCGGGCGTCGGCCTTGGGGAATTTCTCGAAGGCGAAGCGCGGCAGCTTGGTGACCACGTAGTCGATCGACGGCTCGAAGGAGGCCGGGGTACGGCCGCCGGTGATGTCGTTCTGCAGCTCGTCGAGGGTGTAGCCGATGGCCAGCTTGGCGGCGATCTTGGCGATCGGGAAGCCGGTAGCCTTGGAGGCCAGTGCCGAGGAACGCGAAACGCGCGGGTTCATCTCGATCACGACCATGCGGCCGGTGTTCGGGCAGATACCGAACTGCACGTTGGAACCACCGGTTTCCACACCAATTTCACGCAGCACCGCCAGCGAGGCGTTGCGCATGATCTGGTATTCCTTGTCGGTCAGGGTCTGCGCCGGGGCAACCGTGATCGAGTCACCGGTGTGCACGCCCATCGGGTCGAAGTTCTCGATGGAGCAGACGATGATGCAGTTGTCCTTTTTGTCGCGGACCACTTCCATCTCGTACTCTTTCCAACCGATCAGCGATTCGTCGATCAGCAGTTCCTTGGTTGGCGACAGGTCCAGGCCACGGGTGCAGATTTCTTCGAATTCTTCACGGTTGTAGGCAATACCGCCGCCAGTGCCGCCCATGGTGAACGACGGGCGGATGATGCAAGGGAAGCCCAGCTTCTCCAGCACCGCATTGGCCTCTTCCATGCTGTGGGCGATACCCGAACGCGGGCACTCCAGGCCGATGTCCTTCATTGCCTTGTCGAAGCGCGAGCGGTCTTCGGCCTTGTCGATGGTGTCGGCGTTGGCACCGATCATCTCTACGCCGAACTTTTCCAGAACGCCGTGGCGCTCCAGGTCCAGGGCGCAGTTCAGTGCAGTCTGGCCACCCATGGTCGGCAGCACGGCGTCTGGGCGCTCTTTCTCGATGATCTTGGCCACCGACTGCCACTTGATCGGCTCGATGTAGGTGGCGTCGGCCATGGCCGGGTCGGTCATGATGGTGGCTGGGTTGGAGTTCACCAGGATGACGCGGAAACCTTCCTCGCGCAGGGCTTTGCAAGCCTGGGCGCCGGAGTAGTCGAATTCACAGGCCTGGCCGATCACGATCGGGCCAGCGCCGAGAATCAGGATGCTTTTGATGTCTGTACGTTTTGGCATGGTGGTCACTCAAATCCGGGGTCAGTCGGCAAGCCGCTTTGAACAATCTGGGTCAGGCGCTGCCGGGCGCGGCGTGTGCCGGCCCGGGGCCTTGAAGCAGGATGCTCAGCGGCGCTTGGCCATGGCATCGGTGAAACGATCGAACAGTGGCGCGACGTCGGTCGGGCCTGGGCTCGCTTCAGGGTGGCCCTGGAAGCTGAACGCGCTCTTGTCGGTACGCTCGATACCCTGCAGGGTGCCGTCGAACAGCGACTTGTGGATGGCGCGGACATTGCCCGGCAGGGTGGCTTCGTCAACGGCAAAGCCGTGGTTCTGGCTGGTGATCATGACCACGCCGGTGTCCAGGTCTTGCACCGGGTGGTTGGCACCGTGGTGGCCATGGCCCATTTTCACAGTCTTGGCACCGGAGGCCAGCGCCAGCAACTGGTGGCCCAGGCAGATGCCGAATACCGGAATCTCGGTTTCGAGGATTTCCTTGATGGCCTGGATGGCGTAGTCGCACGGCTCGGGGTCGCCAGGGCCGTTGGACAGGAACACGCCGTCCGGGTTGAGCGCCAGCACTTCGCTGGCCGGGGTCTGGGCCGGCACCACGGTCACGCGGCAGCCACGGGCAACCAGCATGCGCAGGATGTTCAGCTTGACGCCGTAGTCGAAGGCCACCACGTGGTAGGGCAGGTCGGCCGCGTCGATGGTCGGGTGGCTGTCGGTTTTCAGCTCCCACACGCTGGAGCGCCACTCGTAGCGTTCCTTGGTGGAAACTACCTTGGCCAGGTCCATGCCCTTGAGGCCCGGGAAACCGCGGGCAGCGGCGATGGCCGCCTCTTCGCTGATGTTGTCACCCGCCAGGATGCAGCCGTTCTGGGCGCCCTTCTCACGCAGGATGCGGGTGAGGCGACGGGTGTCGATGCCGGCGATGGCAACCACATTGTTGGCCTTGAGGTACTCCGGCAGCGACTGGGTGTTGCGCCAGTTGCTGGCCAGCAGCGGCAGGTCACGGATGACCAGGCCGGCGGACCACACGCGGTTGGACTCGGCGTCTTCCGGGGTGGTACCGGTGTTGCCGATGTGCGGGTAGGTCAGGGTGACGATTTGCTGCGCGTAGGAAGGGTCTGTAAGGATTTCCTGGTAGCCGGTCATAGCGGTGTTGAATACCACCTCACCAACGGTCTGACCGTCGGCACCAATGGCTTCACCGCGAAAAATACTGCCGTCGGCAAGGGCGAGTATGGCTGGCTTTGTCAAGAAGACCTCCCGTAAATCAAGCATGAAAGGGCGATCGCAGGTTGCAAAAAAGCGGAGTGACGTATGGACACGTCACCCCGCTTTCATGTGCTGAATTCAATTCGCTGCGCGCTTTTAGTGGACACACTAAAGCTGTAGCTTACAGAAAAGTGCGTTTTCGGTCTACCGCATATGTGCCTCTAAAACACATCGATGCGACAGGCTGACTATTGTATTGGCTTCTTCGCGGGCTTGCCCGCTCCCACAGGGCTTGGGCCTTGCACAAAACCTGTAGGAGCGGGCAAGCCCGCGAAGAAGCCAACACAGCCCTCACGGCTTAACGCAGATCAAGCACATCCTGCATGTCGTACAGGCCAGGCTCACGCCCGTCAAGCCACAGCGCCGCACGCACGGCGCCCTTGGCGAAGGTCATGCGGCTGGAGGCCTTGTGGGTGATCTCCAGGCGCTCGCCTTCTGCAGCGAACAGCACGGTGTGATCACCGACCACGTCGCCGGCACGTACGGTAGCAAAGCCGATCGTCTTGCGGTCGCGCGCGCCGGTCTGCCCTTCACGGCCATACACGGCCACTTCCTGCAGGTCGCGGCCCAGCGCGTTGGCAACCACTTCACCCATGCGCAACGCCGTACCCGAAGGTGCATCGACCTTGTGGCGGTGGTGCGCCTCGATGATTTCGATATCCACATCATCGCCCAGCACGCGCGCCGCCATGTCGAGCAACTTCAGGCTCAGGTTGACGCCAACGCTGAAGTTGGCAGCGAACACGATTGGAATGTCCTTGCCCGCCTCGGCCAGCAACTGCTTTTCTTCGACGGTGAAACCGGTGGTACCGATGACCATGGCCTTGCCGTGCTTGCGGCAGAACGCCAGGTTCTTCAGGGTGACCGACGGGTGGGTGAAATCGATCAGCACGTCGAACTCGTCCACCACCTTGGCCAGGTCGTCGGACAGCAGCACACCAATGCGCCCCAGGGCCGCCAGTTCACCGGCATCGGCGCCGACCAGCGAGCTGTCCGGGCGGTCGACCGCCGCCGTCAGCCCGGCGCCGGGTTGCTGCTGCACGGCCTCGATGAGGGTCTTGCCCATACGCCCTGCCGCGCCCATCACTGCAATACGTCGCATAGCCTTTTCCTTGTCAGAGATCGCCGAAGAAGCGCTTCACGCCATCGAACCAGCCACTGGCCTTGGGCGAGTGCGAGCTGTCGCCTTCCAGCGAATCACGCAGCTCTTCGAGCAGTTCGCGCTGACGGCGGCTGAGGTTGACCGGGGTTTCCACCGCCACACGGCACAGCAGGTCACCGGCACCACCACCGCGCACCGGCGCCACACCCTTGCCACGCAAGCGGAACTGCTTGCCGGTCTGGGTGCCTTCCGGAATACGCAGCTTCACGCGGCCATCGAGGGTCGGCACTTCCAGCTCGCCGCCCAGGGCAGCATCGGTGTAGCTGATCGGCACTTCGCAGTACAGGTGCTTGCCGTCACGCTGGAAGATCTCGTGCTCACGCACACTGATCACCACATACAGGTCGCCGGTCGGGCCACCATGGGTGCCGGCCTCGCCTTCACCCGACAGGCGGATGCGGTCACCGGTATCGACACCGGCCGGCACCTTGACCGACAGGGTCTTGTATTCCTCGACGCGGCCTTCGCCGTGGCACGAGGTGCAAGGGTCGGTGATGATCTTGCCCTGGCCATGGCAACGCGGGCAGGTTTGCTGCACCGAGAAGAAGCCCTGCTGCATGCGAACCTGGCCGATGCCACCACAGGTGGGGCAGGTCGACGGGGTGGAGCCCTTCTTGGCGCCGGAGCCATCGCACGGCTGGCAGTTGACCAGGGTCGGCACACGGATGCTGACCGTAGTGCCGCGCACCGCTTCTTCCAGGTTCAGCTCCAGGGTGTAACGCAGGTCGCTGCCACGCTGGGCGCCACCGCGTCCGCCACCGCGGCCACCGCCGAAGAAGTCGCTGAACACATCGCCGAAGATGTCGGAGAAGTTTGCGCCACCGAAACCAGGGCCGCCGCCACCCATGCTCGGGTCGACACCGGCATGGCCATACTGGTCGAACGCCGCGCGCTTGCTGGCATCAGACAGCACTTCGTAGGCCTCGTTGGCCTCTTTGAACTTGTCTTCGGACTCTTTATCGCCCGGGTTGCGGTCCGGGTGGTATTTCATCGCCAGACGGCGATAAGCCTTTTTGAGGTCTGCCTCGGTGGCGCCGCGCTCGACACCCAGAACCTCATAATAATCACGCTTGGACATAGGTCATTTGCACCTTGTTGGGCGTGTGGCATCTGCGCCACGCCATCAGCACCTGCGCTCGCCCACCGGCGCCGCTGACAGATGCTGTAAAAATTCTCGAATTCCAGATACGCCAACGCGGGAGCAAGCCCCCGCGCGGCGACATCCTACCAGTTCACCGACAAACCACGGTGAACTGGCCGACAACATGCAACGATTACTTCTTGTCGTCGCCTTTGACTTCTTCGAACTCGGCGTCAACCACGTCATCGTGCTTGGCTTCCGGCTCGGCCTGCTGCGCGCCACCCTGAGGCTGTTCGGCCGACTGCTCGGCATACATCTTCTGGGCAACCGGGGCAGAGACCTTGGACAGCTCTTCGACCTTGGCGTCGATGGCGGCCTTGTCGTCGCCTTTGACAGCGGCTTCCAGGGCAACCACGGCAGCCTCGATGGCGGTTTTCTCTTCAGCGGTAACCTTGTCACCGGCGTCAGCGACCATCTTGCGGGTCGAGTGAACCAGCGCATCACCCTGGTTACGGGCAGCAGCCAGCTCTTCGAACTTGCGGTCTTCCTCGGCGTTGGCCTCGGCGTCACGCACCATGCGCTCGATTTCTTCGTCCGACAGGCCGGAGTTGGCCTTGATCACGATCGACTGCGACTTGCCGGTGGCCTTGTCTTTGGCGCTGACGTGCAGGATGCCGTTGGCGTCGATGTCGAAGGTCACTTCGATTTGCGGCACACCGCGTGGCGCTGGCGGAATGTCGGCCAGGTCGAACTTGCCCAGCGACTTGTTCTGCGCAGCCTGCTTACGCTCACCCTGCAGCACGTGAATGGTCACAGCGCCCTGGTTGTCGTCGGCAGTCGAGAACACCTGCGACTTCTTGGTCGGGATGGTGGTGTTCTTCTCGATCAGCGAAGTCATCACGCCGCCCATGGTTTCGATACCCAGGGTCAGCGGGCTGACGTCCAGCAGCAGCACGTCTTTCACGTCACCTGCCAGTACCGCGCCCTGAATGGCAGCACCCATGGCCACGGCTTCGTCCGGGTTGACGTCCTTGCGGGCTTCTTTACCGAAGAAGTCAGCAACGGCCTTCTGCACCAGCGGCATACGGGTCTGGCCACCGACCAGGATCACGTCGTCGATCTTGCTGGCGTCGATGCCGGCGTCTTTCAGCGCTACGCGGCATGGCTCGATGGTACGGGTAACCAGGTCTTCGACCAGCGACTCCAGCTTGGCGCGGGAGATTTTCACGTTCAGGTGCTTCGGACCGGTGGCATCTGCAGTGATGTACGGCAGGTTGACGTCGGTCGACTGAGCGGACGAAAGCTCGATCTTGGCTTTTTCAGCAGCTTCTTTCAGACGCTGCAGGGCCAGTGGATCGTTCTTCAGGTCCATGCCCGACTCTTTCTTGAACTCGTCGACGAGGTAGTCGATCAGGCGCATGTCGAAGTCTTCGCCACCCAGGAAGGTGTCGCCGTTGGTAGCCAGTACTTCGAACTGGTGCTCGCCGTCGACTTCGGCAATTTCAATGACCGACACGTCGAAGGTACCACCACCCAGGTCATAGACGATGACGGTGTGGTCGCCCTTGGCCTTGTCCATGCCGTAGGCCAGTGCAGCGGCAGTCGGCTCGTTGATGATACGTTTTACGTCCAGGCCCGCGATGCGGCCAGCGTCCTTGGTAGCCTGGCGCTGGCTGTCGTTGAAGTAGGCCGGCACGGTGATTACCGCTTCGGTCACGGCCTCGCCGAGGTAGTCTTCGGCGGTTTTCTTCATTTTCTTCAGCACTTCAGCGCTGATTTGCGGCGGTGCCATGTCTTTGCCGCCCGCTTGTACCCAAGCGTCGCCATTGCTGGCCTTGACGATTTTGTAGGGCACCAGCTTGATGTCTTTCTGCACGACGTCTTCTTCAAAGCGGCGGCCGATCAGGCGCTTCACGGCGAACAGGGTGTTGTGCGGGTTGGTGACGGCCTGGCGCTTGGCCGACTGGCCAACCAGGATTTCGCCATCGTTGGCGTAGGCCACGATCGAAGGGGTAGTACGCGCACCCTCGGCGTTTTCGATGACTTTGACGTTACCGTTTTCCAGAATAGAGACGCACGAGTTGGTGGTCCCCAGGTCGATACCGATGATCTTGCCCATGTTAACTCTCCCGAAACTTGAATTTGGTAGCAGCGACTAATTTGGCCAACTGCGGTAATACTTGAAGGCTTGACACCTAGATGGGGATGCCCCGACGGATTTCAAGCCTTTTCATTGATCGAGGGTTGCGCCGCGCTCGGCGCCTTGCTGACCACCACCATGGCGGGGCGCAGCAGGCGGCCGTTGAGCAGGTAACCCTTCTGGAACACGTTCAACACGCTGTTAGGCTCTACGTCAGCGCTTTCCTGCATGGCCATGGCCTGGTGGTGCTCAGGGTTGAACGGCTGGCCGTGCGGGTCGACCGCTTCGAGGTTGTAGCGCTTGAGGGTGTCCTGGAACATTTTCAGGGTCAGCTCCACGCCTTCGCGGATCTGCTTGACGTTTTCATCCTCGGCGCTGGAGTGGGCCAGGGCCAGTTCCAGGCTGTCGATCACCGGCAGCAGGTCGCTGGAGAATTTCTCCAGGGCGAACTTGTGGGCTTTCTCGACATCCTGCTCGGCGCGGCGGCGCACGTTCTGCAAGTCGGCCACGGCGCGCAGCGATTGGTCCTTGGCGGCGGCCAGCTGTTCCTCGAGTTCCAGAACACGGGCATCCGCAGTGGCTTGGGCACCGGTTTCTTCAACATTAAGGTCTTTTTCGTTCAGCTGTTCGTCAGCCATGGGGTCTCTCCTGCGCAATTTTGTGGACTGCGAGCCAGGCTCGCCTTGGTTGTCGGCTATATGGGGCCGGAAAAACCAGCTTCAAGGGGCAAGCGGGTTTTCAGGCACAAACAGAATCCGCCAAGAGGCATTGGCAGGCCTGAAAAAAGTACTGTATAAATAACCAGACCTGACTTTTCGGGAGCCGCCCCCCCATGCTGGTGCACCTGTCCATTCACAACTACGCCATCGTCGAACACCTCGACCTCGAAATTGCCCGCGGCATGTCCGTCATCACGGGCGAGACCGGCGCTGGCAAATCGATCATGCTCGACGCCCTCGGCCTGGCCCTGGGCGACCGGGCCGACAGCGGCGTGGTGCGCCCTGGCACCGACAAGGCCGATATCCTGGCCACCTTCGACCTGGTGGACATCCCCGAGGCGCACACCTGGCTGGCCGAGCGCGACATGGACAGCGACGGCCTGTGCATTTTGCGCCGGGTCATCACCGCCGAAGGGCGCAGCCGGGGCTACATCAACGGCACCCCGTGCCCGCTCGGCGATCTCAAGGCCCTGGGCGAACTGCTGATCGACATCCACAGCCAGCATGAGCACCAGTCGCTGCTGAAAACCGATACCCACCGCCGCCTGCTCGACGAGTACGCCGGCGCTGTCGACCTGGCCCGCCAGGTGCAACTGGCCGCCAAACGCTGGCAGCAAACCCGCCTGGAACTGGAGCGCCTGTCCAACTCCGGTGACGAGCAGCGCGCCCGCCATCAACTGCTCAGCTACCAGCTGGAAGAGCTGGACAACCTTGCCCTCGGCGAGCACGAGCTGGAACAGCTGGAGCAGGAACACAAGAACCTGACCAGCGCCGAAGCCCTGTTCGGTATCTGCCGCCAGGTCATCGACCAGTGCAGCGAAAGCGATTCGGGCAACGTACTCAGCGCCCTCACCGCCAGCCTCAACCGCCTGGGCGCCGCCACCCAGTCGCCCAAGGCGCTGACCGAGGCGGCCAACCTGATCGCCAGCGCGCAGATCCAGGTTGAAGAAGCGGTGGGTGAGCTCAACCGCTTCCTGGACAACTTCGATGCCGACCCGATGCGCCTGCAGGCACTGGAGGAGCGCCTCGACACCATCTATACCCTGGCGCGCAAACACCGTGTGCACCCGACCGAGCTGCCCCACCTGCAGCAGCAACTGATGGAAGAGCTGGAAGGCCTGAACGCCAGCGATGAATCAATTGAACAGCTGGGCGAAGAGCTGGCTGCGTATGCCCAGCACTATAAAGAGCGGGCCAGCGAACTCAGCGCCCTGCGCCGGCAGGCCGCCCAGCAGTTGGCGGTGGCGGTGGAACAGGAAATCCAGCGCCTGGGCATGCCTGGCGGGCGCTTCCGTATCGAGCTGACCCCGCACGAGGGTACGGAACTCTCGCCGCATGGCCTGGAGCAGATCGAGCTGCTGGTCAGCGCCAACCCGGGGCAACCCCTCAAGGGCCTGGCCAAGGTTGCGTCGGGTGGCGAACTGTCGCGCATCAGCCTGGCGATCCAGGTGATCACGGCACAGACCTCGCGCATTCCCACGCTGGTATTCGACGAAGTGGATGTGGGTATCGGCGGGCCCACCGCGGAAATCGTCGGCCAGTTGCTGCGCCGGCTGGGTGAGCGCGGCCAGGTGCTGACCGTGACCCACCTGCCGCAGGTGGCAGCGCAGGGGCACCACCACCTGTTCGTGCACAAGGTGCGCAACAGCGACACCACCCACACCGCCGTGGCCAGCCTGGGCAAGCGCGAGCGCGTGGAAGAAGTCGCACGCATGCTGGGCGGCATCGACCTGACCAAGGAATCCCTGGCGCATGCGCGCAAGATGGTGGTCACCAGCAAGGCTTAATGCCGCCATACAAGCCCGGCGCGCGCCTTGTTAGGAGCGGCCCTTTCGCGACACAAGGCCGTTCCCACAAGGGCCAGCGTCGCCCTCAAAACCTCAAAACCCCAAAAAGCACAAAGGCGACCCGAAGGTCGCCTTTGCTGTCCATAACGATTGAATCGTTACTTCTTCTTACGCACGTACAGGACCAGATTGTGGTCCACCAGCTCGAAACCGTGTTCCTCCACGATTTCACGCTGACGCTTCTCGATGGCGGCGTCCATGAACTCGATGACTTCACTGGTATCCACGTCGACCATATGGTCGTGGTGACCGCCATCGGCCAGTTCGAATACCGCATGACCGCCGTCGAAGTTGTGGCGAACCACCAGACCCGCCGCTTCGAACTGGGTCAGTACGCGGTACACGGTAGCCAGGCCAACGTCCTCGCCAGCCTCCATCAGCGCCTTGTAGACATCCTCGGCGCTCATGTGACGCTGCTCGGCAGAGTCGAGCATCTGAAGGATCTTGACTCGAGGCAGGGTTACCTTGAGACCGGCTTTGCGTAATTCGCTATTTTCAACCATGGTCAGCTTTCTCGCCGATGCTGCTTCGCAGCTTCTCTTAATACGGGTATGATCGGGGTTTACGTTGTCCAGCCAAGATAGTGGAAGTCGCCCACCGATGCAAAACACCAAGCTCTTGCTAAACAGCCTCGCCCTCGCGGGACTGCTCGCACTCGCCGGTTGCTCGTTTCCCGGGGTTTACAAAATCGACATCCAGCAGGGCAATGTCGTCACGCAGGACATGATAGACCAATTGCGCCCGGGAATGACCCGACGGCAAGTGCGGTTTATCATGGGCAACCCGCTGATTCAGGACACTTTCAACACCAACCGTTGGGATTACCTGTACAGCCTGCAGCCTGGTGGCGGCCAACGCCAGCAGGAGCGCATGAGCATTTTCTTCAACGACAGCGACCAACTGGTCAGCCTGTCTGGCGACTTTATGCCAGGCGTTAGCCGGGACCAGGAAATTCTGGGTGGCAGCAGCGATACCACGGTCAGCCCCGGCACCGAGCCAGGCCAAACCGAGCAGCCCGCCACACAACCGGCGGAGCAACCCGCCAAGCCTGGTTCGACCGAAGAGGCCATCCAGCGCGAAATCGATACCATCGAGACCACCCCGGTGCCTACGCCAGCACCGCTGGAAACCCGGTAATCGAAAGCAACAAAAAAGCCCGGACTTGTTCCGGGCTTTTTGTTGTTGCCTGCCTGATCAGCCGTTCAGCTGCTTAGCACGCTGGCAGAACGCATCGACCAGGGTATTCGCCGCCTGGTTGAACAGCGGCCCCAACGTGGCACGCACAATGGGCCCGGCATAATCGAACGACAGGTCCAGGCTGATTTTGCAGGCCTTCTCGCCCAAAGGCTTGAACACCCACACCCCATGCAATTGGGTAAAGGGGCCCTCCTCCAGGTTCATTTCGATGGACTGCCCGGGCACCAGCACGTTGCGCGTCACAAAGTGCTGGCTCATGCCGCCCTTGGCCACTTCGAGCTTGGCACGCATGTGCGTTTCGCTGCTGTCGATCACCGTCGCGGCCGAGCACCACGGCAGGAACTGCGGGTAGCTGGCCACGTCGTTGACCAGATCGTAGAGCGCCTGGGCGGGGTATGGCAGCAGGGCGGAGCGTTGAATATGGGTAGTCATCCAGGCGTCACTTCCAAGGCTGGGTGGCGGCGCTTCGCAGCGTGCCAAAAACAGATTCTGTCGGCAGGACAGGGCTTGTATTGTCCGGTATTCATTGCGGTGGCTCAAGCACACCGAAATCCCATAGCGAACGACGCACGGTCTTGCCTATAATGCCGGCCCTATGGCTAAACAAAAGAAACATCCGACCGGGACCATCGCGCAGAACAAAAAAGCGCGACACGATTACTTCATCGAACACAAGTTCGAGGCCGGGCTGGTCCTGTCCGGTTGGGAAGTAAAAAGCCTGCGAGCCGGCAAGGCGCACCTCGTGGACAGCTACGTGCTGCTCAAGGACGGTGAGGCCTGGCTGTTCGGCAGCCACATCACCCCGCTGACCACGGCCAGCACCCACGTGATCGCCGACCCGATGCGCACGCGCAAGCTGCTGCTGAACAAGCGCGAACTCGAGCGCCTGGAAGCGGCGGTGGCGCAAAAGGGTTACACCTGCGTGGCGTTGTCGCTGTACTGGAGCAAGCACCTGATCAAGTGCGAAATTGCACTGGGCAAGGGCAAGAAGGAATTCGACAAGCGCGACACCGTGCGCGAACGCGATTCCAACCGCGAGCTGCAGCGGGCGGTGCGCAACAAGGGCAAGGAAGACTAGCGCTTGCACTGCCTTCGTGGCGCACCCTGGGCAGGCACCTGCCCAAGGGTGCCGCTTGAGCGTTTGCGCGCCAGCGCTGAAGACGGTTGACTGCTACCTTGCTGGATGCGGTGTTGCGGCCGCTAGTTTCGGACAGGCCTAAATCCGGTATTTCGGATGCCAGAGGCGCCTTCGCTCACCCTAAACGTACCTTGCCAATAAGCAGACAAGTCGCTCGGATCTTCCGCTCGTTTTACGAGGGAACGCCCCCTCCGCGTTAGGCCCTGGCTATAACTTTCAAGATTGGACAGGTAAGCGGAGCTGCCAGTCACTCTTGAATCGCCCATCTTAGAAGCCAGCGTGAGTGCATTTAGCTCATTGGTAGCCTCTAGATAGTTATCCAGATTCCGGCTGGTTACGTACGTTGTTTCCTCCCCGATTAGAGGGTTCACGCGAACCTTGTTTACCTCGGTTGTGTTGAGTGTTCTGCGGATGTCAACAACGGTCTGGCTCTGAGCGCGTTTACCATTGCCCACGGTTTTGATCCGGGTAACCTTCAACGTCTCATAGTGTTCAATCCAGTATGTCTCGACAACCCTCCGGTTTACATGCCCACCCCTGGAGAGTGGCGCGTGGCCGCTAGGGTCTAGGTTGTTAACCGGATCATCGCTGCAGTAGGCGTAGCTGTTCAGTCCGCCACTGGCGAAAGGGCTCCAGCTGTCGCTGGAACGAAAACGCATGAGTACTGGGCTGTAGGCGCGGTATCCGTTTCCAAGAACGTAACTACCCGAATGCCTGTTGAAGTGTTCCCCATTGAAACCGAGTATGCCGTGACCGCGCAGTTGACTCACATCATGGCCATACGCTGTAAAGGCGTGGCTCTGCCGCTCGTCACCCAGCACACTTAGCACCGTTTTTTGACTGTCTGAAGCGAGCAAACGTATCGCGCCATCGCCTTGTACGTGCTGTTCAGCTAGCGGCAATTCCTGGAAGCGGAAAGCGTGACGCGTCTGGCTCCCTTGCTTCAGGCTTGTGAGCTTGATGTTATAAAAATAATAGGAACGGTCAGATGCCTGTCTCATCTCTCAAATACCTGCTGTGTGGGTGAAGGATGGCTGTTGAGACAATTCTGAAGCGCTTGAGAAATCTTTATACTGGCAAAACTGACAGGTGTGAGCGCGGTAACGATTCGGCGCGTAACCCTAGTCCGCAAGCATCCATTCGTAACGACCGCGCGGACGCTCGCATTTGCTCGAAGAAAGCCCAGATGAGACTTGGGGTAGGCACGTACTCACTTGCACATGCGCCTGTACAAACGACCTCTAGTGCCCATTGCGCCGCTCCGCCCGCGCCACCCGCTGCGCCTCCTCATGGGCCTCTTCCAGCACTTCCTGCACATACAGAATGTGCCGGCTGGACACCTCTCGCGCCTCCTCCGCCCTGCCTTCGACAATCGCCAAGTACAGCTCGCGGTGCTGGCTGATCAGCATGTCGCGAGTCTCGGTCCGCTGCTGGTACATGCCACCAATGTTGGTCACCACGTTGCGCTTGAGCAGGTCGAACAGGCCACGAATGGTGTGCAACAGCACCGCGTTATGGCTGGCCTCGGCAATTGCCAGGTGGAAGCGCGCATCGGCCGCGCCCTCCTCGGCCCGGGTCACCTCATCGACCCTGGCGTAGCAGTCCTGCAGCGTGTCGAACGCCGCCTTCAGCCGCGCCCGGTCTGGCTCGGTAGCGCGCTGCGCCGCGTAATACGCACAGGACGCCTCCAGCGTATGGCGAAACTCGAGCAGGTCGCGCTGGGCCTCGGGGCTGTGTTCCAGCAGTTGCAACAGCGGGTCACTAAACGTGGACCCCAGCGACTCGGCGACAAAATTGCCGCCCCCCTGCCGGCTGACCAACAAGCCCTTGGCCACCAGCTTCTGGATCGCCTCACGCAGTGACGGGCGCGACACGCCGAACTGTTCGGCAAGCGCACGCTCGGCGGGCAGCCGCTGCCCCGACGTGAGGGTGCCCTCCAGAATCATCGCTTCCAACCGATCGACAATGTCGTCGGACAGGCGCCGTTGGCGAACCTGATCAAAAACCATCACATGCTCTCCACAAACCCCGGCACACACCCGGGGGTGCCTATTCTCGCCGATCCAGAGCGCGCGAACACCCATCAGGCCATGATTTTCCCGGCACATCAGCTGCCCGCTCATCGGCACGCGACCAAAGTTTTGCACGGGACAAATTGACACACCCACGACAGCGCTTTTAACCTAGCGACCAGCCATTGTAAATTGGTCTTACCAATTATCCAATGCCAGCGCCTGACCAACAACAATTAGGGGCCACCCCATATGCAAACCTGGCAACAACTCTATAGCCCGCTTGGTAGTCTCGGCCTGTCCGCACTGGCGGCGGTCATTCCCATCGTGTTCTTCTTCCTTGCCCTCGCCGTGTTCCGCCTGAAGGGCCACGTGGCGGGTAGCATTACCCTGGCCTTGTCGGTACTGGTGGCCATATTCGCCTTCCAGATGCCGGTCGACATGGCGCTGGCTGCCGCAGGTTACGGCTTCCTTTACGGCCTTTGGCCAATTGCCTGGATCATCGTTGCCGCGGTGTTCCTGTACAAACTCACGGTCAAGAGCGGCCAGTTCGAAGTGATCCGCAGCTCGGTGCTGTCCATCACCGACGACCAGCGCCTGCAGGTACTGCTGATCGGCTTCTGCTTCGGCGCGTTTCTGGAAGGTGCAGCAGGCTTCGGCGCGCCGGTGGCCATCACCGCCGCACTGCTGGTCGGCCTGGGCTTCAACCCACTGTACGCCGCCGGCCTGTGCCTGATCGCCAACACCGCACCGGTCGCCTTCGGCGCCCTGGGCATCCCGATCATCGTGGCCGGCCAGGTGACCGGTATCGACGCCTTCCACATCGGCGCCATGACCGGCCGCCAGCTGCCGCTGCTGTCACTGTTCGTGCCGTTCTGGCTGGTGTTCATGATGGACGGCCTGCGCGGCGTGAAAGAAACCTGGCCTGCCGCACTGGTCGCCGGCCTGAGCTTTGCCGTGACCCAGTACTTCACCTCGAACTTCATCGGCCCCGAGCTGCCAGACATCACCTCGGCCCTGGCCAGCCTGATCTGCCTCACCCTGTTCCTGAAAGTGTGGCAACCCAAGCGCGCGTTCGGCGAAGCCAAGGCCAGCGTGGGTGCTGCCGTGGTGCAGCCAAGCGGCAGCCAGCCAAGCCCTTACAGCTTTGGCGAAATTTTCAAGGCCTGGTCGCCGTTCCTGATTCTGACCGTGCTGGTCACCATCTGGACCCTGAAACCGTTCAAGGCAGCCTTCGCCCCGGGCGGCGCGATGTACAACTTCGTGTTCAACTTCGCCATCCCGCACCTTGACCAACTGGTGATCAAGACCGCACCGATCGTGGCCGCGCCAACCGCCATGCCCGCAGTGTTCAAGCTGGACCCGATCTCCGCCACCGGCACCGCGATCTTCCTCTCGGCGCTGATCTCGATGGCGGTGCTGAAAATCAACGTCAAAACTGGTCTTACCACTTTCAAAGAGACCTTCTGGGAGCTGCGCTGGCCCATCCTGTCGATTGGCATGGTGCTGGCCTTCGCCTTCGTCACCAACTACTCGGGCATGTCGTCGACCATGGCCCTGGTGCTGGCCGGCACGGGCGCGGCGTTCCCGTTCTTCTCGCCGTTCCTTGGCTGGCTGGGTGTGTTCCTGACCGGGTCGGACACCTCGTCCAACGCCCTGTTCAGCTCGCTGCAGGCCACCACCGCCCACCAGATCGGGGTCAACGACACCCTGCTGGTAGCGGCCAACACCAGCGGCGGCGTGACCGGCAAGATGATCTCGCCGCAATCGATCGCCGTGGCGTGCGCCGCCACCGGCCTGGTCGGCAAGGAATCCGACCTGTTCCGCTTCACCGTCAAGCACAGCCTGTTCTTTGCCACCATCGTCGGCCTGATCACCCTGATCCAGGCTTACTGGCTGACCGGCATGCTGGTTCATCACTAAAGTGAAAGGGGCCGGGCGCCATCGGGCGCCTGGCATACCCCCCAAGCAACGCTGCGAGAATCCATGATCATTTCTGCCTCTACCGACTATCGCGCCGCGGCCCAACGCAAGCTGCCTCCTTTCCTGTTCCACTATGCCGACGGCGGTGCCTACGCCGAGCACACGCTGCGCCACAACGTCGCCGACCTGGCAAGCATTGCCTTGCGCCAGCGCGTGCTGAAGAACATGTCCGAGCTCAGCCTGCAGACCACACTGTTCGGCGAAACCCTGAGCATGCCCGTGGCCCTGGCCCCGGTCGGCCTCACCGGCATGTACGCCCGCCGTGGCGAAGTACAGGCGGCGCGGGCGGCGGCGGCCCATGGCATCCCGTTCACCATGTCTACGGTGTCGGTGTGCCCGATCGAAGAAGTGGCGCCAGCCATCGACCGCCCCATGTGGTTCCAGCTGTACGTGCTCAAAGACCGCGGCTTCATGCGCAACGCCCTGGAGCGGGCCAAGGCGGCCGGGGTCAAGACCCTGGTATTCACCGTGGACATGCCCGTGCCCGGCGCCCGCTACCGCGACGCCCACTCTGGCATGAGCGGCAAGCACGGCCCGCTGCGCCGCGTGCTGCAAGCCATGACCCACCCCGAGTGGGCCTGGGACGTGGGCGTGATGGGCCGCCCGCACGATTTGGGTAACATCTCCAAGTACCGGGGCAACCCGACCGGCCTGGCCGACTACATCGGCTGGCTGGGCAACAACTTCGACCCGTCCATTTCCTGGAAGGACCTGGAGTGGATCCGCGAGTTCTGGGATGGCCCGATGATCATCAAAGGCATCCTGGATGCCGATGACGCCCGCGATGCGGTCAAATTCGGTGCCGACGGCATCGTCGTGTCCAACCACGGTGGCCGCCAGCTCGATGGCGTGCTGTCCAGCGCCCGCGCCCTGCCGGCCATTGCCGATGCGGTGAAAGGTGACTTGAAGATTCTCGCCGACTCCGGCATTCGCAGCGGCCTGGATGTGGTACGCATGATCGCCCTGGGTGCCGACACCGTGCTGATTGGCCGCGCCTTCCTCTATGCGCTGGCCGTGCATGGCCAGGCCGGGGTGAAAAACCTGCTGGAGCTGTTCGAGAAGGAAATGCGCGTAGCCATGGTGCTGACCGGCGCCAAGACCATCAGCGAAATCACCCGCGACTCGCTGGTACGCGAACTGGGCGCCTGAGCGCCTGCACCAACGACCGCCTGATAGACCCGGGGCATGTGGCACGCAGAGGCCACAGCCCCGCGAGGAGACTGCATGAGCCTGCCCGCCGCGTTTCTGCGTGATGCCGAGCGCCTGATCCCCGCCGCACGCCGCTTCGACGACCCCACCTCGACCCTGGCCTTCGGCACCGACGCCAGCTTCTACCGGCTGATCCCCAAGCTGGTGGTGCGTGTCGAGTCCGAAGACGAAGTGGTCGGCCTGATCAAGCTGGCCCAACGCGACCGGGTGCCGGTCACCTTCCGCGCCGCCGGCACCAGCCTGTCTGGCCAGGCCATCAGCGACTCGGTGCTGATCGTGCTGGGCGATAACTGGAACGACCGCGAGATCCGTGGCCAAGGCGAACAGATCCGCCTGCAGCCCGGGGTGATCGGCGCCCAGGCCAACGCTTGGCTGGCCCCGTTCGGGCGCAAGATCGGCCCCGACCCGGCCTCGATCAACGCCTGCAAGATCGGCGGTATCGTCGCCAACAACGCCAGCGGCATGTGCTGCGGCACCGCCCAGAACACCTACCACACCCTGGCCGGCCTGCGCCTGGTGCTGGCAGACGGCACCCGCCTGGACAGCGAAGACCCGGCCAGCGTGGCGGCCTTTGAAGCCAGCCATGCCGAGCTGCTGCAAGCGCTGGCCCGCCTGGGCCGCGAAACCCGCGCCAACACGGCATTGGCCGATCGCATCCGGCACAAGTACCGGCTGAAGAACACCACCGGCCTGTCGCTGAACGCGCTGGTGGACTACGACCAGCCGCTGGACATTCTGCAGCACTTGCTGGTCGGCTCCGAAGGCACCCTGGGCTTTATCAGCGCTGTTACCTACAACACCGTGCCCGACCACCCGCACAAGGCCAGCGCCCTGCTGGTGTTCCCCAGCGTGGAAAGCTGCTGCCGCGCGGTGCCGGTACTCAAGCGCCAGCCGGTGTCGGCCGTGGAACTGCTCGACCGCCGCAGCCTGCGCTCGGTGCAGGACATGGCCGGCATGCCGCTGTGGGTAAAAGGCCTGTCGGCCAACGCCTGCGCCCTGCTGATCGAGTCACGCGCGGCCAGCCAGAGCCTGCTGCACGAGCAGTTGGAGCAGGTAATGACCTCGATCGCCGACTTCCCGCTGGAGCAGCGCGTGGACTTCAGCGAAGACCCGGCGGTGTACAACCAGCTGTGGAAAATCCGCAAAGACACCTTCCCCGCCGTCGGCGCCGTGCGCCAGACCGGCACCACCGTCATCATCGAAGACGTGACCTTCCCGGTCGAGCAACTGGCCGAGGGCGTGAACCGGCTGATCCAGCTGTTCGACAAGCACCGTTATGACGAAGCGATCATTTTCGGTCATGCCCTTGAAGGCAACCTGCACTTCGTGTTCACCCAAGGGTTCAACAGCGCCGAAGAGGTTGCCCGTTACCAGGCATTCATGGACGACGTGGCGCAGCTGGTGGCCGTGGAGTTTGGCGGTTCGCTGAAGGCCGAGCACGGCACCGGGCGCAACATGGCACCGTTCGTGGCGCTGGAGTGGGGCCACGACGCCTACCAACTGATGTGGCAGCTCAAGCGCCTGCTCGACCCCAACGGCATCCTCAACCCCGATGTGGTGCTGAGTGACGACCCGGCCATCCACCTGAAGAACCTCAAGCCACTGCCCGCCGCCGACGAAATCGTCGACAAGTGCATCGAGTGCGGCTTCTGCGAACCCGTGTGCCCGTCCAAGGGCCTGACCCTCAGCCCCCGCCAGCGTATCGTGATGTGGCGGGACATCCAGGCCAAGCAGCGCGCCGGCGTCGACACCCGCGAGCTGATGCGCACCTACCAGTACCAAGGCATCGACACCTGCGCTGCCACCGGCCTGTGCGCCCAGCGCTGCCCGGTGGGCATCAACACCGGCGAGCTGGTAAAGAAACTGCGCAGCCAGGCTGCCGACCACGGCAACACCGCCAACTGGCTGGCCGAGCACTTCCCCACCGCACTGGGCGGCGCCCGCCTGACCCTGACCGCAGCCAACAGCGCGCGCAAGCTGCTCGGCGCCCCACGCCTGGGCCGCCTGAGTGCCACCCTGCGCAAAGCCAGCAACGGCCGCCTGCCGCAGTGGACGCCCGCCATGCCCCAACCGCTGCGCCCGGTCGCCTTCGGCCAGGCCAGCAACGACGCCCGCCCGCGGGTGGTGTACCTGGCGGCTTGCGTGTCCAGGGTAATGGGCCCGGCCTATGCCGACCGCGAGCAAAGCCCGCTGCTGGACAAGACCCGCGCCCTGCTGGAAAAGGCCGGCTACCAGGTCGTGTTCCCCGACAATGCCGACAGCCTGTGCTGCGGCCAGCCGTTCGCGTCCAAGGGTTACCCCGAGCAGGCCGAACACAAGCGCCAGGAGCTGATCAACGCCCTGCTGCACGCCAGCCGCGGCGGCCTTGACCCGATCTACTGCGACACCAGCCCCTGCACCCTGCGCCTGGTACAAGACCTGGGCGACACCCGGCTGGACCTGTACGACCCCGTGCGCTTCATTCGCACTCACCTGCTCGAACGCCTGGAGTTCACCCCCCAGGATGAGCCGGTGGCCGTGCACGTGACCTGCAGCACCCAGCACCTGGGCGAAAGCCAGGCCCTGATCGACCTGGCCCGGCGCTGCAGCAAGCAGGTAGTCATCCCGGAAGGCATTCATTGTTGCGGGTTCGCTGGCGACAAGGGCTTCACCACCCCCGAGCTCAACGCCCACTCGCTGCGCAGCCTGAAGGATGCCGTGCAGTACTGCAGCGAAGGCATTTCCACCAGCCGCACCTGCGAGATCGGCTTGAGCAGCCACAGCGGCATCGACTACCACGGCCTGGTCTACCTGGTGGACCGCGTCACCCGCCCCCGCAGCCTCTGAAGCCTGCGCGATCCATTGTGGGAGATAACGCAGCCCAACGGGCTGCGCTGTCGCGAAGAGAACTCAATCCGTAAGCGCGACGCGCCCTGTGTGGGAGCGGGCGTGCCCGCGAAGAATCCAGCGCGGTAGCTGGCACCGGCTACGCCGGTGTTCGCGGGCAAGCCCCCCTCTCCCATACAAGCCCACCCCCGGAGCACGAACAAGATTGAACCCTTGCAAAACTACCAAGGTCCATCCTTTAGGCCCACCTTCCCGAGGCCCCAGAGGAGACTCCCATGAAAGGTACCGCGCTTTCGGCCCTGTTCGCGGCCGCTACCCTGCTGGCTTCGCCGGTGTTCGCTGCTGACGACCTGTGCGCCATCAACCTGCAAAAAATCGACGACAGCATGGCCACCGCCGGCGCCACCTCCGAGGGCCTGGACAAAGCCGTGACCGAGCACGTCGACAAAGCCAAGGCTGCCCAGGCCTCGGGCGACACCAAAGAATGCATCGCCATCACCAGCAAAGTGCTGGAGCGCCTGGAAAAAACCGAGAAAGGCAGCGGTTCGGGCAGCGGCGGCGCCTAAGCCCTGGGCGGGCGACAGGACCAGCTGTCGACGTCGCCCGCACAATGGCGTATACTCCGGCTCACGTGCCGTAAGGTGCGTTAGCCAAGAGCTAGTGTAGGGGCCGATTAGGATTCGACGCCGGTAGCGAAACTCTAGGTGCATGCCGAGTTGGTAACAGAACTCGTAAATCCACTGTTGCAACTTTTATAGTTGCCAATGACGAAACCTTCGGCGCGGAGTACAAGCTGGCTGCGTAAGCAGTCCTCTTGACCCGTTGCTTCTGGTAGCTTCGGCTCCAGCAATCACTAGGGGATGCCTGTAAACCCGAACTGATTGTCATACAGAACAGGATCGTCGCGTAGCACGTTGTGGGCGAAGCGACTAAAACTTACACAACTCATCCAAAGCACCCTGCCCGTCGGGCGGCTGCGGATTAAATCAGTAGACACGGCTAAGCATGTAGTACCGACAGCGGAGTACTGGCGGACGGGGGTTCAAATCCCCCCGGCTCCACCAAATAATCCTTACAAATCAGGCACTTGGCGAATCTCGCAAGTGCCTTTTTTGTGCCCAAATGGGCTGTTTTGGCTCAGGAATACCAGCTTAATGACAGCCTGGGGATGCGATGAGACTCGTCCGATGGACGCCTGGGACAGAATTCGAACGGATCGAAAATGGGGAAATCGAAAGGCAAGGCCGGCAAGAACGCCACGAAAAAGATCTCCGAACGCTTCTCGATTTCCACAAAGCGTGGGAACGGTCAGATCAGAATTGAATATGTCATTGAAGAGTGCGGGAAGGTGCTGACGTACAGCATGGCATACATCAACCCCAGGGTTTATTCTGGAGACAACGGCAGAGTCGTGGGATACGACAACGCTCATGGCTACGACCACCGTCACTACATGGGGGAGGTTGAGCCGGTCACGTTTGTCTCAATCGAAGACACCTTGGCCAAATTTCAGGCAGACTGGCAGCAGTATCTTGAAGAGAGGAAATCCAAATGACCAAGACTTTCCAGGTCGAGACCGAGGATGATTTCTTCGATCGTATGCGTTCCCTGGCCAAAAAAGTTGATAGGCAAGAGTTTTTTGGTGAATACGAGAATTCAAGCTTCGAAGACCGGGATGAAATGAGTCACGCAGTGGCCAAGGCCTGTGCGGAAGCTATACCTACCGCTGAGGCCAAGGTCACCAAAAAGCTGGGTAGCTCCGGCCTGAGAGTCATGACAGGTAGGTTAGTACGTCGATTTGGTGGAGCTCTGACGACTCAGGCTGTAGCGACCGGGGCAGATGACGGATCTGTTTACGTCGTAACCAAAAAAAAAGGCCACTCCAGCAAAATCGTCATCAAAAGACATTCGAAGTAAGCCTCCACTCGATCAGTTCACCTGCAGGCGGCGATTGCTGCGACCAGCTCGCGCTCATAGCCGATATGCTGCCTCCTTTCAGCCAGCAACGCCCGAACTTTCAGCTCCAGGCTGTCGGTCTTTCGCAGGCTGGCAGCTGCCCATGGCGGCACTGGCACCTCCGGTGCCCGGCACGGCACCTGCACTGGCACCTCAACGCGAACGTACTGGGCCTCTGGCGCTACCTTACCTGCGCAAGCGGCGAGCAGAGCTATACCTGCGAGCAACCCCACCCCTCGCA
This sequence comes from Pseudomonas sp. p99-361, assembly GCF_003935475.1. Classification (NCBI taxonomy): domain Bacteria; kingdom Pseudomonadati; phylum Pseudomonadota; class Gammaproteobacteria; order Pseudomonadales; family Pseudomonadaceae; genus Pseudomonas; species Pseudomonas sp. p99-361. The sequence continues at coordinate 59,734 of NZ_RHQO01000012.1, forward strand.
GGAATTGGTCAGCGAAGTTCATAGGCCAAGCTCCTTGTCGATGATCGAGGCGGCAGCCGCGCATTGGTCGCCGCCGGTGCGCTCCTGCTGTAGCCGGTTCGCTGCGGCGTAGTCCGCCTGGGCGCTAGCCTTGGCCTCGGCCACCGCATGCTCCGCCCTGTCCTGGCGAACCTGCGCGGCCAGGGTCAGATCGCCCAAGGCCTTGCCCTGCTCCACGGCCAGCCCGCTGAGATTGTCCCGGGCAGCCTTGCAAGTGGAGACCGCGCCATTGGCCTGGTCCAGCAGCGGGCGGTAGTGACCAGCAGCCAGCCAGACGCCACCCGCGCCGCCGAGCCCGGCCAAGAGCACGCAGCCCAACAGAAAGGCGGCCAGGCGGCCGCCCTCTACCGGGGCCACAATCATGCCAAGGCCCGCCGGATACCCTCGTCGATCACCTCGGCCTTGTACGGGTTACCGCCGTTCTCATGGGTGATGATGCCCACCACAGCCTCGCGCAGAACCCGTGGGTCGGAGATGTCGATGGAGTCGCGCACACCTACACCGAGCCGTTTGGCGATGGCCTGGGCGTAAGCCAGGGTGTTGTTCTCGCTGGCCGGCGCCCAGCGGCTGATGAACTCGAGTGGGGTATCGATACCAGGTCGACCTACCCCGGGCATGCCATCCTTGCCACGGTAGTTGAGCAGAAGCTTGCCCAGGGCACGGATTCCGTTCTCGGCTTGGTCAAAGCGGGCGAAGCGCGGACTGGCCACGCCCACCTCCACGCCCAGCTGGCCCTGCCAAGCATTGCGGGGGTTGAAATCGATGTTGCCGGGGTTGTTGTTGCGGACGCCGCGGGGTGCAGTCATGGGTTTTCTCCAGGCGAAAAAAAGCCCGCGTTGAGCGGGCTTGGGTGGTTGCGAACGCCGTCAGGCAGCAGACGCCTCAGGCTCTGGTGCTGGCTCTGCCGGATCTTTTGCGCTGATGGAGACTTTGGCGGTGTAGTCCTTCAGTACCTGGGCCACGCATACCTGCGCGGTCGGGAACTGGTTCAGGATCTCACGAGCTCGGGCGTCGGCCTCCTCCTGGGTGGCGTATCGGGTTTTGTTGGCCGAGTCGTAATCATTGGCCAGGTTGATAGCTACATATGGCATGGGTGTTTCCTCTTGGGTTATCTAAATGGAAATGGGTAATCAGATGCTCGAATAACGAGCGCTTGTGGCTGGCGATCAGTTGGAATGTCAAACCACGAAGTAGTGGAGCTGCCGTACATTACGGCGGTTGTTGCAACAGCGGGGCTGAAGAAAAAACGAACTCCCCCTTGGGAGCCTCCGCAGCCCTCGTTGGCGTTAGTCCTATAAGTACCAGCACCCAGATCAAATCCTTCATTCAAAAGACAGATCCGGGAGAACGTGAGGCAAGCCGCTAACTCGCCCGAGGCCACAGGAACAAATACAGCTCCCTTGGGCTGCACAAAGTCACCCGACGACCATTCAAGACCTGATCTTTCATTGCCTCCCCCTGAGTACGGAGTCCAACGAATGTCCGTATTCGGAGAAACAGGAGGGTTTATTGCGGGTGGATCAACGGTGGCAATAACGTTCAGCGGGGGCATTCCAGTGGTGAAGCTGATACGACCCGCTGCGTCATAGCACTCCATGCCCGATCTCTCTCCCACGTCACGCATCAAATCGAAGATGAATGCTTTGGTGTCCGGTGAGCAACCCTTAAAATAAAGGGTTCTATCATTCCCGTTTACCGCTTCCCCGCATGGCTTGCCATCTCCAACCAAGAATACGATTGGTGAAATCGCGCCGCTGACGGTGATACCGCAAATAGGGTCTCGGAAGTCCGAGTATCCCCAGCTCCCGTCATCGTTGGGGTTCAGCTGGCCAGAGCGAAGGTAATGTCTGCCCCACCGGTCAACGAGGTTCAGATAGCCGCTTTTCAAGAGCCCGTAGGTTATACGGTCAATGTCGAACAGCAGCGAACCATCTTCTTTGAAAGCCTGAAATCCGACAGGCATCTGACCTCCTAATAGTAACCATAGTAAATACGGCAGTTAGCGCTGAACTGTCCAAACCATGTGGAATGCTGGTATTGCCACGACATGGTGTCACCGGAAATTGTCACACCCGGCTTTTTGCCTTTCCATAGCTGTGTATCCACAAGCGATACAACAATATAGAAGCGCCGCTTACCAGCTGGTATAGCAGGAAGAGTAATGGCTCCGCCCGCTGCGTTCGTGACAACATCACCTTGATGCTGACTAATCGACATTGTCATGTTGACTAATAGTCGACCGTCCGACCCATATGTTTCAAGTCCGGTAGCCATATGTTATCCAGAACTCCAAAGCACCGTGCTTATCTACTGCACAGAGGGTTACGCCAAGCGACGGAATGCTGGCGTAACATCCCTCCACAATTACCAAACACCCATACGTACCCGGCGCACACCATCAACAACGACATCGATGCCATCGTTATTGATTTTTGTGTAGGTTAGACGCCTACTAAAGTTTCGCAAAATTATCTCGCCGCTATTGAAATCCACAGTCATTAAAGGCTCTCCGAACTGCGTAAAAATAGAGGAAGAAATAGTAGATCCCACAATCGCATTTTGGACTGACAGCTTTGATATGAGCGCATCATTGATAAATACCTGTCCGTTCTGGATAGCGAACGGGCTCACGAAACCGTTGCCCGATGGGTTCAGCACAGCGAATCGGTCCGCCATTACAGCGAAGGTCGATTGCAGCACTCCGTTGTTGTTCTCGATGCCCGTGCCGAAACCGGCGGCCACGTACTGGTTACCATTGACGACTTGGAGCTTCACCGAGTAAGACGCGGTGATCTTGCCGTTGAGCGTGCTCTGCGCCGTGCTGATCTGCTGCACAGAGGCATTGGTACTGCCCAAGTTGCTCTGGACAGTGTCCACCCGCTGGCCCAGCGCAGCATCCCCGCTGGACCTGGCCGTGGCCTCGCTCTGAATGGCCGCATTGGCATCTCCAACAGCGGTATACAGTCCGTCGATCCGCTTCGACTCCGCAGTGAGCGTTGCGCCCTGCTGCGTCACAACGCTGTCGAGGCTGGATACCGCTTGCGCCGAGGCAGCCGCCGATCGCCTTCCAAGTGCGATATAGGCGATGTCGATTTCACCGGTCGTGTCGGCAGAGTTCATCATATCCAGGCGGATGGCATACATGTTCTTGCCGTTCCATCCGGCATGGCCGGAGAGATCGACTTCAATGTCCTGCCAATCCGTGGTCGTCGTGCTGATCGTCCAGTCCAGGCGGCGAGCCTCCGCCAAGCCGCCGTCTTCGTTGGCCCAGTACAGTCGTGCCGTGGTACGCGTGGTGTTGCGACGACGCAGGCGAATGCGCAGGTAGGGGTTCTCCGCACCTGGCAGCACAGGTGTGAAGTTGCACTGCAGGCTTTGAGACTTGGCCATGGTGGCGAACAGCGGCCCAGTTGTGAACGAAGAGCCGGATGCGGTAGCCACCCATCCACGGGTAGAGCCAGTGAACTCCCATGCACGGCCAGCCACGAATGGCTGGGCCGCGCCCACGCTGTTTTTGAGCTGGGTGATGTCAGAGCTCTGGCTGGTGATCGTGCCCTCCGCAGTGCTTACCCGGTTGGTCAGCGAGTTGACCGCCGAGGCCTCAGCCTTCGTCGCCACCTGGCTGAGCGCACTGGCCGCTGCAGCCGCTGCATCAGTGGCGACTTTGTCGGTCACGGCGACCCAGGCGGTGCCACTCCAGCGCTTGGGCGTGTTGGCGTTGCCGGTGGTGTCGATCCACAGGTTTTGCGCCAGGCGCTTGTCTGCGGCCGGAGCCGTTGAGCCGTAAATGACCTCCCCCTTCGCGCCCGCTGCTGTAGCGGCGGCCTGGGCCGCCTGCTGCGCAGCTGTCACATTCTGGTTGGTCATGGTCAGACTGTTTTCCAGGCTGGTGGTCCTCCCCGCCACGCTGGATAGAGTTGAGCCTTGCTGGTCGACGGTCGAAGTGAGGCTACCCACGGCTGCCGAAGTCGCACTGTTGTTCACCGCATTGACCTGGCCGTTGTCTCGCCAGCCGGTTGCGCGCGAACCATACTCAAACTGGGGCCGCGCCATTTCTACGTATCCGGCGGTTACCGCGCCGGTGGCGCTGTAGATACGCAGGTAGACGTAGCAAGTGACTGCCCCCGCGGGGGCCACTGCGCTGAATTGCTCACGCTTCCCTGCTGCGGTGATGGTAAACATCAACGAATTAGGGGCGCTGATCACGGTGCCGGCCGCGTTGATCCACTGGATGAAGAACCTGAACCCCAGGCCAGCGGTACCTCGAAGAAAGATCGAAGCTGCAACGGTCTGCCCTTCAGCAACCATCGGCCGGCGGTCTTTCGTGCCTCCAGTTGGACGCAGCGATTTATAGGGCGTGCCGGTACCCACACTGGAAACCTCAACACGTACCGCCTTCTCCCCTGCGTTCAGCCATGAGGTAACCAGCGATTCGACGCTGGTCGCCGGGCCCTCAGTGGCCCAGCCATCTGCGATATAACCACCAGTTCCGGCTTTGTTAAAGGTCGGGTTGTAGAACAGGTTCTCGCCGCCGGCGTCACCGATCGTGTTGTTCAATTCGGTGATGCTACCCGAAGCGCTAGTGAGGCCTTGTTCCGTGAGATCTACCCTGCCGGTCAATGCCGTGGTAGCCATGGCATTAGCTGCGATCGCGGACGTGTTCACCAGGCCGTTATCGCGCCATCCCGATACGACAGGACTGTGCTCATACTGAGCTTTATCAAGGTCAATGAAACCGGATGTGACGCTAGAGCCCGGAGCAGACCGGATCCGATAAAGAACATCCACGCGTGCCGAATTGGCGGGGGCGGCCAGCCCAGTGAGCACAATTCGATTGTATGACTCTACAGGGGAAGTGCTGACGCTAACGGGACCATGGGTTCCGATAGTGACGCCGGCTGCGTCCTTGTATTGCATATAGATCTGAACCATCAACCCGGTGCTGCCGCGCACGAAGATGGACGCAGTGCCTACTACTCCCTCGTAGGCGGGTGGACGAACGTCGACCGGAACTGCCACGGGTACAAAGTCGACGTAGTTAGAGCCACTACCGGCTATCAGTCCGGAGACCTCCAATCTTTGCCGTTTGCCGCCGGCACCCAAAGTCGACGGAAGCAGTGACGGTACAACGGTGACAGCAGTCTGCGTACGCCAGTACCACCCATCGGCAACATTAGGGCTGCTGGCTGACGGCGTGTCGAAAGACGGGTTGTAGAACAGGTTCTCACCGCCCACCTGACTCAGCGACGTGTTGATGTTGGTGATGGCCTGGCCGTTCGCCGTAATCGCTACACCTTGCTGTTCCACGGTGTTGTTCAGGGACTGGACAGTCGAGGCATCCGCCTTACTCGCCACCTGGCTCAGTGCATTGGCCGCAGCAGCAGCGGCATCGGTGGCCACCTTGTCGGTAACCGCTACCCACGCTGAACCATTCCAACGTTTCGGCGTGTTGGCGTTGCTGGTCGTGTCGATCCACAGGTTCTGCGTCAGACGGTCCGCCACTGCCGGCACAGTCGACTGGTACAGCACTTTGCCCTTGGCGCCGGCGGCATCCGAGGCAGCTTGGGCGGCTTGCTGTGCAGCTGTTACGTTTTGGTTGGTCGTGGTCAGGCTGTTCTGCAGGCCGGTGATGGATTGGCCTTGGGTGGTCAGCTTGCCCTCGGCGTCGGTGACCCGGCCCGTCAGGGTCTGCACCACCGAGGATTCTGCTTTGGTCGCCACCTGGCTCAGCGCGCTGGCGGCAGCTGCTGCAGCATCCGTTGCAACCTTGTCCGTCACGGCAACCCAGGCCGACCCGTTCCAGCGCTTCGGGGTATTCGCGTTGCTGGTGGTATCGATCCAGAGGTTCTGCGCCAGGCGCTTGTCTGCCGCGGGAGCGGTCGAGCCGTAGATCACTTCGCCCTTGGCGCCAGCTGCGGTGGCAGCCGCCTGAGCCGCCTGCTGCGCAGCGGTGACGTTCTGGTTGGTGGTCGTCAGGCTGTTATTCAGGCCGGTGATGGCCTGACCCTGCGACGACAGCGAGCCCTCGGCCTCGGTTACCCGGGTGGTCAGGCTCTGTACCACAGAGGCGTCGGCCTTGGTCTGCGCCACGGCAAGGGCATTGGCCGCCGCAGCCGCCGCATCAGTGGCCACCTTGTCAGTCACAGCGACCCAGGCGGTGCCACTCCAGCGCTTGGGCGTGTTGGCGTTGCCAGTGGTATCGATCCACAGGTTCTGCGCAAGACGATCAGCAACGGCCGGTGCGGCCGACTGCACGATGACCTTGCCCTTGCCGCCGGCCAGCGTTGCGGCGGCCTCGGCGGCCTGCTGCGCTGCTGCGACGTTGCCATTGGTGGTGGTCAGGCTCGACTGCAGGCCGGTGATCTGCTGGGACTGAGCCGTGGTGACGCCTTCCAGGGATTCGACCTTGGCTTCATTGGTCTGCACGCGCGCGGCCAGGCCGTTCGCCGTCTGCACCGCCTGGCCGATGTCGGTCCAGTAAGTGGCGTTCGGCGGCGGGTTGCCGGCCGGGACGTCGACCTTGGCCTGATATAGCTTGCCGTCTTCGCCCAGCACACCCTGGCCAGCGGTGTAAGCCTGGTCAGGTTTGTACGGCATCGAGTCGGCCAGGTCGGCGATCGTGTCGATCTGCTGCTGCAAGTCCTGCTTCGCCTGGTCCAGTGCGCTGTCTACGCCTGCGACGGCGTTGCTGACATCGGCGATCTGCTCGCTCAGGTCGTCGCGCACTTCGCCCAGGCGGTCGTTGACCGAGCCTGGACCATCCTTGTCGATCAGGTCGATGCGGCTGGTGAGCTCCTGACCCAGTTCACTTTCGGTGATCTTGTTCTTGATGCCTTCCAGGATGGCCCCGACATCCATGGATGTCGCGGCGACAACTTTGAGGAAGGCGCTTACACCGTAGGCATTCTTCGAGCGAACGAAGTAGGCGTAGCTTTTGGCGAACGAGAGACCGGTATGGGTGATGGTCAGCCCGCGCCCGAGAAACTCGCCTTGCGTGGCGGCTGGATCGGACGACCAGAAATACTCATATGTGCCCCCATTAAGACCATGAAGCGTATTGCCGGGGATCAGTGTGATCGTGTCGATTGTCGCCTGCACGGCGCAGGTTTCAGGCATCGGGGGGCCATCTACGTCAACTGTGATGGTCGCCTCTCCAGAGCGAGCCAGCGGGCCCAACGCAGCAACGCCCATGGTGTAGCTACCCGATGTCAGGCCTGAAATAGGCATTCGGGTTGTGGTTTCGGGCACTTGTACCGCCTGCACCGCTGTGCCCGCTTGTCTCACGGTCACAGCGAAGCCCGATACGATCCCTGCAGGTCGGTCCCAGCTTAGAACGCCCTGGCTTATCTCTGCCGTGTCCTCCACATCCCAGCGGAGGTTCGTTGGGCTCCCGAGACCGCCAGCGGGCAGCTTGATAAAGCCGATAGGGTTGTAGGGCTTGCCCACGGCGTCATCAAAGATGGCAGCCTCATAGGCCTGTACCGAAACTGTACAACCCTCGCTGGTACCCATGGACCAGTTGGTAACCATGAACTCGCCGAGGATGTTTAGCGATGGCAAGTTAACGCGCACAGCCCGACCAGGCCGGCAGTTGTAGCCAGCCAGGTTGAGCGGGATATTCAGCCCGCCACCCGACCGACGCCGACGGAGCTCGATGTTTGCCAGGCGCTGGCCCTGGTATGGGTCGCTGACATAGGAAAATGACAGCGTTTCTGCTGCCTCGCCCCCGTCTTCCTCAACCCATTGAGCAACAGAGACTTCGGGATAGTCGGTCTCGGTCCAGGACTGCTGGGGATCAATGAACGTGCCGCGGATCGTGTTGATGGCGGCGTCATTGGTAGCTTCGGTGTTGCCGGTGATGGTCCCAATCACCATGTCTTCGGTGATCTCGAAGTCATACGGCCCGTAATAGGCACCCGCCTGGAACATCCAGCGGCCGCCGACTCTAATCAGCTTGCCCGCACAGGCCGCCTCGAGCTTCTGCAATACGTTGGTGCGCTGCTCATCGGCGCCGATCACGCAGCCGCTGCGGTACCGAGGGCTTGAGCTACCGTCCGGGTTTTGGACCGACTCGTCACAAACGTTGGCACCGCTCGCGAATGTCTCAAACACGATCTCATCATCAGGTACGCCGCAACGTGTACGGAGAAACCACAGCAAGTGCAAAGCCGTGTTATCTGTCCAACCCGACATGCCGGTCCGTGGATCGAAGATGTCATTGCGACCACGCACAACAAAGCGCACATCGGGAATGCCGGACGGGAATTTTTCTGCGTTGTAACGCAGCGAGATCCGTACATACGAAAGCCCGCGGCCGATTTGCGTGTCTTTCCAGTCAGGGCAGTTTTCCTTGAGGAAGGCGTTCACCTGGGTTGGATTTACGACCAGCTCATATGAGACATCCGCGCCATAGCTGCCGATGAGCTCCTCACCGAGATAAATGGACTCCAGCTCATCAATGGCGCCTTCGCATAGCACATACACTAGGTGCAGCCATTCGCCGGTTGTTTGAGCTCCACGCTCCTCCTGAGCCCAGACCAGTACCCCGCCCGTGCTGACGCGTCCAAGGATGTACCGAGCAGGCGCCTTAGAGGAACGGACGGTCTGAGCAGAGGGCTCGTTATCTCGCAACGGGGACTTCGTGTTGAGCTTTTCCTGTTGCTCAGCTGCGTAAAATGCCAGGCCAGCTCCGATCACAGCACCAACGGGACCACCTTGGACGAAGCCAATGACGGCGCCGACGGCAACCTGGGCAAGTTTTTTTACCCCACCGCTCATCTATTCCACCCTCCAAACAGCTGTCGGCTCACACACCACGCGGTGCACGCCATCTTCAGTCGTCGCCCAGAATTCGTTCGCCCAGAAGACCGCCATGGACTTGCCACCTGGTGCCTCATACATCGCGATGTCTCCGCGCTGGATGAACGAAGGAGATACCCGGACAAAACACGCATCCCAGGCTGCTTCCAGACTGCCGTGATTCTTCCGAAGCGCACGCTTAGCACCAGCCTCAGTCCTGTAGGTGCCCCGGTACGCTTGCGCTGGATCGGTCCCGCACACTGCTAGAGCGCAATCCGCAGCAAACAGGCAGCAGTCAAACTCGCCCCATGAAAAAGGCCGCTCTTTGGCGGCCTTGATCACTTCACTGAGTCGTATTGTCCAATCTCTGTGGCGCATAGCTATTTCTCATAGGCAAAGGTCGGGGCGTCCTTGCTCGACCCCCAGTAGATGGGCCACTCGGACAGTTGGGCGACGGCGTAGAAAAACCTGTCTCCCTGGTGCCGTGCACGGTGATTCTCATCAGTGAAGCGCTCGGTACCGGTGCGGCTCCACTCGGCCATGCGGTCGACGATCGGCACAGTGATTTTGTTACCGTCCTCGCCGCTACCGGCATACGAGAAGGTGGCTGCGTCCATACGCCCTGAGAAAAGTATGTCGACGGCGTAGTTGCCGTCTTCGTCGAAAACGACGAACAACAGTTTTCCAGATCGTCCGCGACAGCCCCGAATGTTTGTTTCGCTGATGATGTAGGCATCTAGGCCGTTCAGGGTCAGATCAACAGCCATAGGCGAGCCTGAGTTGTCGCTCTCCTGCGATTGACCTACCTCACCGAACTGACCGACACCGAGATAGGTAATCCCGTCGATCACCAGCTCACCAGTGCCAGTATGGGCATATACCGGGCCATCAGCGAAGTCGAGCTGGCAGGCGTAAACGGTCATGAATCGTCCAGATGCGATGATGTCCACCACGCTCTGACTGAATGGAAATGATGTGGGCATCAGAAAGCCTCTCGAAACTGGTAGCTGCCATTCGATATCACCGGCTGAACAGTCCATTGATTGGTGTCGTCCGTTCTCCTCATCTCGCAGTAGGGGTTTCTATACTCAACCGGGCTGCCGGGTGCGAATCCTCTGCGCACTCGCTTGTTGACGCGAACTACCGCAGATCCGCTGCCATCCGTAGCAGCGTGCTCTACCACCTCAAACATCTCGCCCAGAATGGTGATGTGATCACCTCGGCTGAAAACCCTGATGCCTGGCCGCATGTTGCGCAACTGCAAGCTGGTGGATTGCGCAACGGCAGCCGCCACAACTGGCGATCCTATGTCGTCAGTCCTGACCCTGGTGATCGAAGGTACGTTGACGGTTCCGAACATCCCCTGCAGACGGCCAAGGAGCGATGTCAGCTCTCGTTCATCTTCCTCATACAGGACACCAAACGTAAGGGTGCAGACCCAGTAGGCGCCAGGGTGCGAGGCGATTTGCTGGGCATTGTTGAGTGAAGAGGTGAAGGCCCGATTGTTATAAACGACGCCCCAGGTGACCTCAGTGGGTTCAAGGTCCTCGGGCCATTCCTCCGCCATTGGATAACTCCAAAAGTGCCTGCCAGAGCTGGCATGGGTTGTTAAGTTCGGCGCAGCATCTGCCGGCCGGCGCCGTTCGTTTTGAAGTCACGCAGCATCAGGTCGTAGCCATCCCGCGCACCCTGTTCGGCTGCGCGCCGAACATCGGCGAGCGTGGCCGCGTCTGCTTGCCCCCCCACCTGGATGTGTTGAGTGATGCCCCCAAAGGTGATCGATGGTGAGCCCGTTTCTCCGCCCGCGCCTGCGGCCATTACACCAAGCGAACCGTCCGGCCCCCGGTGCAGGGGCAAGATCGCTTCTGGCCCGGCCTCTGCGAAAACTCCCGCTCCCTTGGCGAAGGCGAACATCTGAGGGCTGTCGTACACTCCGCCGGAGTAAGCTGACAGGCTGGGGGAATCGTAGACACCGCCTTTGGCATTCGGGATGACCTCACTGAAGCCCGTCATCGTGCCTTGGCCAAGTGCCTGGGTACCGCCACCAAGGAAACCAAACGCCGAGCTGAGGAAGCCAGCAGCCGCTTGGCGCACCTGGATGCGAATCAGATCCTCAATCACGGAGTCGGCGAAGTCCTTGAACTGGAACTTGCCGGTTTTCACGAACTGAGTGATGCCATCCTCCAGGTTGCCGAAGGCATTGGAGAACAACTCCTGCGTCTGGCCGGCTACATCGGCGGCACTGTCGAGGTAGTTTTCCAAGGCAGCTGACGCGCCATTTGTCCAGTCAGACTGAGCCGCGTCGATCTTGACGAAGGTGTCTTCTTGGACCTGTACCAGCTTGGCCCCGTACTCTTGCCTCAAGGCAATCTGCTTCTCCAGCTCCTGACGCTGTTTCTCAGTGCTGGCTGTCGCCAGCTCGTCTCGCAGCGCCAGAATCTTGCTGTTGTTTTCCTGCTCGAGGGCCAGGCGCGACTGAGCGCGACCAGCCCGCTTGTCGCCCATGCCTACCGCTGCCGCTGCGGCATCGCCCTGCTGCTGGGCAAGCGCCAACTGGCGCTCCAGATCGGCCTGGTACTTCATGGCCCGCGACAGACCGGTCGAGGCCTGCACGGCATTATTGAATTGCTCGGCAAGCGCACCGAGGGCCTTACCGTACTCCCCGGTCGTGATCTTCTTCTGCGCCAGCAGTAGGTCGAGATTCTTGGTTTGCTTCTGAAACTCATCGGACGCTGCGCCGACCGGGTCGAAGGCTTTCTTCAGCTGCTGGTACGCGGTTTCCGCCTCTTTCAGCTGCTGATTGAGCTTGGTTTGCGCCGTGGTGGCATCCTTGGTTTGCTGCTTCGCGCCCTGGTTGGCTTTCTTCTGTGCTTCGATCGCGCTCGCCGCCGACAGAATTGCCTGCCGGTCTGTTTCGGTAAGGTCGGCGTGTTCAGCAAGATAGCGATTAACGATCTTGGTAGCATCGCCATTGTCTTGCAGGCCCGCCAGCTGCTTCTGCAACGTTTCGAGGTAGGTCTGACCGGCCGTGCTCATGCCAGCCTTGGCGGCGTTGTTTTCCTGCGTCGAAACGGTGTTCCGGTCAGTCTCGCTGGTCAGTTCCGAAAATTTGGATCGCAGATTGGCAAGCGCGGCGCTGAGTTCAGATGCCCTGACCTGACCTGTCTCGATGGCCTGGGCCATCGCCTCAGTGACGCCGGGAATTCCGCGCACCTGATCTGCTACGGCCTTCCAGTCAACTACTGCGCCCTTTGAGAAGTCATTAGCGGCTGTTCGCACTATCTCGAGTGCTTTCCGTGCCTCCTCGGGCATTGGCGCTAGCCCGGCGATGAACCCATCAACGCCAGCGGCCCCCAAACCGCGTAGGTCGTTCTCGAATTTGTCGGCAATCGCGCCCGACGTCTGCCCCAGCTGGCTCTGCAGGTCGTCGATCTTGTCTTGCAGTTCCCTCAGAGCCACCGCCTGGGTCGCCCTGTTCAGCTTGTTGAAGCGCTCGACCAGCTTGTCGAGCGGATCGCTGAGGTCTCCTAACTTCTTCTCGAGTGAGTCGGAGTTGTCTCGCAACAGGAGGAAACTGGCCGCAGCCGTGCCGGCCAGAATCGCCAACCCCATCGGGCCGCCCAGCGCCGTCAGCAAACCACCGGTAGCGGCACGTGTTAGGTTGGCCTGGGCAATGGCCAGCGCCTCGGTTGACGCCGTGAGGGCCGCTTGTTTTGGCAATAGCTGGGTCTGAACCAGGCTGAGTCTATTCAGGCCAGTCGCGGCTGCTACCGACGCCTCTGCTTGCCGCACCTGCGCCTGGGCGTAAATGCGCTGGGCCTCAGCACCGCTTAAAGCAGCTTGGGCATTCCTGAACTCTGCTACCCGCTGAGCTACGGCAGCCTTCACTGCCATGTATGTTTTGGCGGTATAGGAAGTAAGCGCCGCAACACCGACACCGCCAATGGCTGTCGCGACTAAATCGAAATGCTCTCCGAGCGTGACGATGACCTTCGAGAGACCGCCAACGGCCCCGGTTTGCTCTTCCATCTTTCCAAGGAAGTTGCCAATCGCGTTGCTGATGTTGTTCAAGGCATCTTGAACACTGGTAGACATGTCGGCCGCTGCTTTGCGGTTTATCTCAACACTTTTCAGCAGACCGATGTTAATGTCATCCAGAGCAAGCTTGCCCTCGCTGCCCAGCTTGCGCACTTCGTCAGTGCTCTTTCCGGTCGCGCGGGCAATCGCGTCCACGATTGTCGGCATCGCAGTTTGGATAGAAATCCACCCATCCGCATCTACCTTCCCTGTAGCCAATGCTTTTGAGTAGGCGTCCAGCGCCGAGCTTGCTTTGTCCGCTGACGCGGCGTTGGTTACGAGCAGGAAACTGAAGCTGTCGGTGATATCGAGCGTCTGCTCGGTGTTGAAGCCTAAGCTGCGCATCACATCCGCCGTGCGGATATACAGTTCTTGCGCCTCAGCCAGAGGTCGGTAGGTTTCCTGCGCGGTCTGCATCAGGTGCTCTTGCACAGCCTGGTAGTCGGCAGCACTTCCAGTAGCTGCCTTCATCCGGTCAGACATCTGGCCGTAGGCATCCACTTGCTTGATGATGCCCCCGATCAGGCCGGCGCCCGCTACCGCGGCAAAGGCCCCGCGCATGAGTGTTCCCGCGCCTTGAGCCGCAGCGCCCGCTCGCTCAAACGCGGAGTCAACCGTCGCCAAGTTGCGATCAATTGTCTGACTGGTCTTGGACACCAGCTGATCGGCACTCGCCAACTCGCGCCGTAACTGCGCGGTGGTGGCCTCAATCTGGACGAGCATTCCTTGAATTTGTTGGTCAGCCATTTCATAGCCTACAAAAAAGCCCGCTCAAGGCGGGCTTCAATAAGTTGGAAGGAAGATCAAATTCCTTTTTTTGAACAAACTTGTCCGGCAGCCTCTCCCACATCAATAACAACGAAATTACCGCTAGAAAGTTTCACCGCCATGAAAGGCTCAAATCCGACATACGCACCATATGAGTTTTTTGAGTTTACAAGGCCACAAGTCGCTTTATCTTTGCCGATCCTCACATTTTTAAATTTTGCACTGTCTGCATCTTTCAACCGATCTGCCATCGCTATTTTCAGTGCCGCTAGGTCATCATTTGATGCCGGGGTGCCAGCGGCGAAGGCGAGCGAAAAAACAGCGCACTGGGCAAAAACTCCCAAGCCAATCTTCCTGATCACGGTAGACTCCTCACGAAAATGACTACCATATCAAGAAGACGATCAAGGCGCCTGGTTAGTAAGACTTTCTCCCAGTCAACGCCATCCTCAGCTTGTCGGCCACATTCGAAGCACTTGGTTTCTCCTTCACGCCCTGCTTCTTCCCGCTGCCGAACGGGTTAGTCATCTGAGTCCATTCAATCCTGGCATCCATGGCCATGAATAGCTCAGGCAGCGGCGTACACCAGGCCACATCCGGCGCCCATCCCAGCCACCCGGTGGCGATCCCATACAGCCGGTCGACGTAGCTGCCATCCTCGACAGCGCTTACGCCGTCCCGGCTTGGTCGTTTCCCGGGTCACCGCCTCGCGGATTGTAGAGAGCGCCAAGGTAGTTGGTGACTACCGGTGTCAGCCCGGCCACGCCTTCCTGCCAGACCTTCTCGGGCAGCGCTTCGGCAGCCTTCCCTTCCAGACCTGCGCCAGCAGCGATGATGAAGGCCACCGCATCTACGCCGACTGCATGCAGGGCTGCGGATGCACCGCGCAGGCCGCCGAAGCGGCTTTCGATAGCACGAACTGCTTTTAGGGTGGGCTGGAGAGTGTACTCTTCATCGCCCAGTTTGATGGTCACGGTCCCGTGTAGAGTTTTGCTCACAGAGGCCCCCTATCAGGCAGCGGCGGCGGCCGGAATTTCCAGCACGTCGGAGTTGATGCCCATGGTGATGTTGCGGCGCACCACGTTGTCAGCAGCACCTGGTGCAACGGTGTTATTCATCACCTTGACCCGCATGTAGAAGGTGGTCGGGTTGATAACTGGCGTTGCGGTCGGGTCACCGTCATTCAGGGTGATCTTAACGTTGTAGTCCCCCTTGCTGCGGTCCTTGTGCGCGGTCTTGACTGCACGCTGGCCGGCGTCACCGCTGTCCAGGCCGACAGTAACGGTCAGGTCGCCAGCGTCAGCAGTGCCCTTGTACTTGCGCACGCGGCCGTCTTTCAGCGAGGTGAAGGTCACGTTGCTGAAGGTGTCACCGAACTCGCCCAGGTCCTCGATCTCACCCACTTCTACGTAGGTATCGGCCTTGTATTCAGTTTCCGTGTCCGCGCCGGTCTTGCCACCGATAAAGAGGCGGCAGCCAGCGGCTGTGTTGAGGTTGTCTTCGGCCATGGGGGTTCCTCCAAAGGCACATTGGATAAAGCCGCAGCGCGGCCGGTGGTTGAATCAGTGGGTGGTGATGACGCGAACCGTGATCGAGCCCTGGTAGGTAACGCCGTCAGCATCCCGCTGGGCGTCCGACTGGATGACGCGTACCGATACAGCGCGGCCAACCTCCAGCGGCAGCGGGCGCTCATCCAGGGCGGCGATCACCTCGCCGTTGATGCGCTTCACTTCGGCCTGGCCTACAGCATCAGACCAGACGGATAGGTACAGCAGGCGCTGCTCGCGCTTGCGCCCGGAGATCGGGCTTTCGTTGAACGAGACCTCGCGGTCAATCGACACGTAGGGCATATCGGCGTTCATCGGCGCACCGTCGTAGATCGGGCAACTGACCTCGGCGAGGAGCCTGGCAAACAGCGCCTCTTGCAGGGCAACAGAGGGATCAGCCATTGCCTACCCCCTGGCTTGCCTTGCGGAGCGTTCGACGCACCGCCGTCTCGATATCAGCCATGACGTACTCGCGGTTTACGTCGATGGACGGGCGTAGCCAGGGATGCGCCGGCCTGGCCGGAATATCCGGGTATTTGCCGAAGAAGTGTTCGCCATCGCTCTTGTTGGTTGCGCGGCGGTTCCGGCTCCCTGCGCGCTTGCCGCCGATGTAGCCCTTGGTTCCGTACTCGATGAAGCGCAGGTAGAAGAACTTTCGATTGTCGCGCTTTCCTCGAATGCCGATCTGCGCATCCAGCCCGCTGGGCGCGACGTAGATCTTCAGCGCGGCGGCCGCTGCTCCCGTGTCCTTGGGCATCAGCTGTTGCTGGGTGGCCAGAACCCGCTCAGCGGCTTGGCGCATCGCCGGGGCCAACTCGTTGTCCATCGTCTTGTGGATGTTGCGCAGCGTCCGCCGGAGGCGGATGTCGCCGCGCATTTTCGAGCGGCGCGCCATGACCTACTCCTTGGCTGGTTCGGCCTTTGCTGGCTTGACGGCCTTGTCGACCACGGCCTCAGCGTAGCCTCGAGCAATCAGGCCTTCGCCCTGCTCCTTGGTCACCTCGAACTCTTCGCCCTTCTCGCGCTCACCAGATGCGCCCGTCAGCGGGCCCAGTGCACGAATTTTCATGGTTCACCTCATGGGTTGGGGACGCTGGAGCACAGCAGCCGCAGCATGTCCCGTTCGTTGTTGAGCAATGCGGCCTCGACCTTGTAGGTGATGCCGGTGCGCTTTTCGGTGACCCGCCAGCCGGCGGCGATATCCTTTCGCGGCCGGATGCGGATCTCGGCGGTGACAGTCGCCTGCAGCTGCTCCGCCACGGGCATGACCCGTCCGGTGGGCATCGTGACCTCGGCCCACACCTCAGCTGTCGCCGGCCAGGTCTCCTTGAAGCCGCCGGTGCTGTTCTGCTCACGCACGACCTGGGCCAGAATGCAGCGGTGCCTCATTGGTCCGGCTCTCATCAGAATCGCTTCCTGTACCAGAGCAGGCGGTCAACAGCGAGCGGCACGGAAGTGAGCCCGCCCGCGGCCACTGCCTCCCGGTTGGCGTACCAATGCCCCACCAGCAGCAAGATGGCCTGCTGCACGTCCCCGGTGAGCCCCATCTGCTCTGGCTCAATGGGTTCGCCCTCGACCAGCTTCCGGTCGCAGTGCTGCTCGACGTGCGCCTTGGCGGCTTCGATGTAGCCGCCAATCAACGGGTCTTCATCGTCACCGTCGACGCGCAGGTGCAGCTTCACGGTGGCTAGGTCGACCATTTACTTGGCCTCGTCAGCTGCTTTGTCAGCAGCGGCCTTGTCCTCCTTCGGCGCTGCGGGCTTGGTTTCTTTCGGCTTCGGCACGCGAGGCTTGCCATTGGCGTCGAGCTCCACCGCCAGGCCCTTGCCAATGAGGGTGTGTGCGTACTCGTCGTTCGCATCGTCGAACACCTGCCCCGCGACGACTTTGTTCGTGTCGGAGCCCAGCAGCGCGCCCTGGCCGACAAATCCCCACTCGATCTTGATTTTCATGATGCCTCCAAAAACAAAGAGGCCGGCGATCTGCCGGCCAGCGGGTGAGGATTACTTGGCAGCTGGGAAGCGGCCCTTGACCAGCGCTTCGCGGCGGCGAACACCGAGGCCCAGCCGCTCCTCGACCAGCAGCGCCCGCTCGTTGCGGATGAATTGATCGTTGATCAGGCCCATCTTGAACAGGAAGGTGAGGCGATCGAACAGGGTGACGGATCGGGCGAAGTTCGCGACCAGGAACTCACCGCCGGTGTCGGTGCCCCCTTCGTCCATGCTGTCGGAGGTGATCACTGGACGCCCCCACAGAACCGGGGTCACGAGACCCTGAAGGTTGGCGAACAGGTAGCGGTTCTCGCCGTCCTTCTGCAGCTCGATGTTCATCCAGTCCAGCTCGGTCATAACCGCGCCGTCTGCGGACATCTTCGACTGCTTGCGCACCTGATAGATGGCACGGCGCACCAGGTCGATCGACGTGTCGCCAGCCTTGTTCAAGGCTACGTCATAGCTGGTTGCCTGGGTCATCAGGCCGTTGAGGTTGTCGCCGGTGCCGTCGCCCTTGAGGATCTGCGTTTCTTCTTCCAGTTTCAGGTCGTAGCGCAGCAGCTGCTGGATGTAGGCGAGCATCTGCGGAACGTCATCGAGAGCTTCGTCGGTGACCGGCATCCATACCGCCAGTTTTTTCACGCGATCGGTGATGCGCTCGAAGGTCACGTTGCTGGTGGGCTTGAGACCGCCCTCCGCCACCGGCGCGGCGCCCTTGGTGTGCAACAGCTCACGGAAGTAGGTGTACTCCTGCGCCGACACAGGGATGACGGTCAGAAGGTCGCGGATGCGCAGTTCCTGACGAATACCTGGTTGGATCACAGGATCGTAGACAGGCGGCACGATGCCGGCGCTGGTAACCTTCATCTCCTTCATGCTGGCCATGTCGGACTTGGTCACTTCGAGCTGGGCCTGGGCGGCGTTCTTCTGGTTCAGGGCCTTGTAACCATCATCGCCCTTGATCATGTCGATGAAGCTTTTGCCCTCGCCGGGCTGGCCACGCAGCTTGACGCCCTTCTGCTCCAGGTCCACGACCTGGTCGATGACCTTCTGCAACTCGCCCTTCTGGTCTTCGATCTGCTTCTTCAGGTCGCCGGTAACCTTGTTGCCCTTCTCGACCTCCTCCATGGCCGCGTCGTACTTCTTCTGCAGGCCCTCGAAGCCGCTCTTCAGTTGCAGCTCGATGGTATCTTTCAGCTCTTTCACTTCGCTCATTGCGATGCTCCAAAATGGTGGGTGAACAGGGTGGAAATTTCTTTCAGCTCATCCACGATCGCCGTGGCCTCGCTTCCGCCATCACGGCGCAGCGCGGTGTAGCCGAGCGAAGCGACTGCCGCCGCTTCCTTCTGCGAGAGGCCCATGCGTTCGCGCAGCGCCTTCTCGAAAAGCCTGATGTCCGACTTGACGCTGAGCACCTGCGCCTCGGGGTTCATGCCGAACGGGACGAAGGAGGCCTCCCACAGTTCGGCCTCCTTGATGAGGCGTACACGCCGGCCGGCGCGCTCCTCGAAATCTGCCTTGATGGTGTTGAAGCCGATCGACATGCTGTCGAGGATGTCGGCCTTCATCAGCTCATAGGCATCGCGGGCATAGCTCACATTGAGATTGACCTGGCCCTTGAGCAGCAGCCCATGGTCGTCCTGGGCGTAATCGGCGGCGCCGACCAGGCGGGTCAGGTCGTGGTACAGGGCCAGCTTGAGCTTGCCTGCACGGGTCGCTTTCACACGGGTGAAGGCCCCAGGCAGGATCACGTCGTCGCCCAGATCCACGTTGTTGAACACGGCGGCGTAAGCTTCGAAGTTGCCCGCGTCGTCAACCGACTTGAGTTCGATTGGAACCTCAAGAGTCGCCATTTTTCTGAACCTCCCACCGGGTGACCCGGTTGTATTCGTCGCCTTCCAAGAGAGGCAGATTTTCCTTGGCGCGGGCTTCGTTGATGGTCATCCAGCCAGAGCCGCCTGAACCGCCGAGCGCTGCCCCCAGGTACGTGGCACGGCCTGCGCTATCAGCGCGCAGCAGCCCCTCGACCACGAACTCGACGAAGCGTGTGGTGCTGCCAAACAGCTTGCTGTTCAGCTCGTCTTCAATGGTGTCGATGTAGGGCTTGAGGCCGAAGGTGATGAACCCGATGAGCTGCTGCTCAAGGTTCGAGCCCATGATCGAGGTCTTGCCCGCACGGTTGGCCAGCCACAGCGGAACGCCGTAGATACCCGCCAGGGCTTCTTCCTGGAACTGCTGGGACTCGATGAACTGTGCGTCTTTCTGGCTGATCCCTGCCGGCACGATCTTCGGGCCGCCCTGCAGAATGGCCATCTTGCCGATGTCATCGGTGTCGGCCTTGCGTACGTCGGGGAATCGCTTGAGCACCTGCGCCTGCTGCTGGTCGGTCAGGAAGCCGTCGTAGATGACATAGCCGCCGGTGAAGCCGCCCTTCCTCATGAACCGCGCCGACCACTGCTGGCCGGCCTTGGCCAGGCCCATGGTTTCGGCCTGGTACTCCAAGGGCGAGAGGCCGACCACACCGTCAAGGCTGAACAGCTTGAAGTGCAGCATGTACTCCGGCGAGACGGGGAACGGGTCTCCTTCCGAAGGCGTCACGGTGTACAGCAGATCCTCCTCGGTATCGATCTGCACTGTCCGGCCATCGAGCGGAACCAGGCCGATGATGTCGCCCTTGCCGTTGCGCTCGATCAGGGCAAAGGCATTGCCGCGAAGGGCCATGTTCACGACCACGAACTTGAGGAAGTTCAGCATCGTCATGTACGGGTTGGGCTTGCGAAGCAGCTTGAGCATCCGGTCGCTGCCGCTGATCAACTCCCGCCCGCCACCCTTGTCGTCGTAGAGCTTGAGCGGCAGACCGCTCAGCGACTCGGAAAGGATCTTGACGCAGGACCAGACCATGCTGATCGAGAGCGCGTTCTTTGTCGTGATCCGAACGCCAGCCTTGGTCCGTTTGCCACCCACCTCGAGGTCGGCTTCCACGTAGTCCCCAGTAACGGGGTCGGTGTAACCGAAAAAGCCCCAGGTCGAGGGTTTGTACCATTTGAATCTCATGGTCAGCCTATGAGGTCGAAGAAGCCGTTGTTGAGGTAGTTGTCCATGCCGCCCTTCGCCTCAGGGTTGAGCGCCATCAGCGTCACAGCGTTGAACAGCGCCATCAGCGGGTCGATCTTTGCCGAGCCGCTGGCCTGCTTGGTGATCAGGATCGAGTTGCCCCGTGGCTCGACGCGGGCGTTGCCGCAGCACCAGGCCATGAGCGGCTGGCCACCGTGCAGCAGCGTCCCCTCGGCCAGCTTGCGCTCGGCAGTCTTGATCGCCCCGCCCAGGCGCCAGCCCTGTGAAACACCGTCGATCTTGTCGCGCGGTATGCCGACCGCCTCGAGTGCATCGAGAATGGCGCCGACGCCCGCCGGGTCTAGACCGACTTTGTCCAGCAGGCCGGCCTGCTCCACTCGCGCCACAAGCTGGGCCACGTCCTCGATGTCGTCACCGATACGCTGCACCAGGGTCAGGTGCCCGTCCTTGGCGAAGTCGCGGATCCGCGGCGCCTCGGACTTGCGCCGCTCCAGAACGGAGGGGTGAGCCCAGGCGTGGGTCCACGTCAGCCAGCGGCGCGTGCCAGTCTCCCGGCCGATGGCAGCCAGGCCCAGCAGGTCGTCAAGACCGCCGCCGTCGACGCCGATGTCGATCACCTCGCAGCGCTCGAGCAGATCGTCCAACGTACGGCAGAGCTCGGACGCTTGCTGCTCCCAGAAGTCCGCCCCGGCCCACCTGTCCGATAGCAGGGCCAGGCCGATCTCGACGTTGAGGTGCTTGGCCAGGAAGCCCCGGAACGACTCCTCTCCGTCGAGTTGAGCCTGCGCATAGCCGCGCTCGATGAACGGCTCGTCTACCGAAAGCCCCAGGTTCGGGTTGGTGATGTAGGCGTTGGAGAAATCCCGGTGGGCACCGGCATCGAGCATCGCCTTGGGGAACTCGTACAGCACGGGCAGAAACGACTTGTCGATGATCTCCCCATCCCGAACCTTCCGGGCGTACATCAGCTTCTGGCGGAACACGCCGGCCGGCGGCGCATCGGACTGGGTGGTGGCCCAGATGATGAATCCCTCTGGCCGAGAGGCCAGGCCACCAGTGGCCTCGCGTAGCATGGCCTCGGCGTTGGCCCGCTTGCCGAACACCCACAGCTCGTCAACGAACACGCCGATGGCTTTCTTGCCCGACACCGTCTCGCTGTCCGCCGCAACCACCTTGAGGGTGGCGTTAGTCTGACGGTGCGTCACGGTGCGCAGGTGATCCTGCACCTTGAGCAAGGCCTTGAGCTCTTCGTCAGCACCCACCATGTCCCGGATCGGGAGGTAGGAGTTATCCGCGATCTCCTTGGTCGGCGCCAAGATGATGAACTCACCCGACGCCCGCCAGTTAAGGATCAGTGCGGTGAGCATGATGCCGGCGGCGATGGTCGACTTGCCGTTCTTCTTGCTGATCAGCAGCATGAACTCGCTGACCAGGCGCCGGCCTGAATCCGGGTCATAGGCGCCGAAGATCGCAGCCACGAACTGGTTGACCCAGTCGCGCACGGTTTCGCACATCAACGGGCTGCCGGTGGCGTCCACCATGCGCAGCGCGCCGAACACGTCCAGGGCTTCCTCAGCCTCGGTCGGGAACAGCGGCTCGAACGGAATCAGGCTCCGGCGGGCAACTATGCGCTGCTCCCAGTCTGGGCAGGCGGTTGACCACTCCATCATTTCACCGACTGCAGCGGGCCGCGGCGGGTGCCGAACTTGCCGGTAGCTGCCTTATCGGCGTTGGCCTGGGCCTGATCCTTCTTGCCGCTCTCGCCTTTGCGCGGGTGAACGAAAGGCATCAGGGCCTTGGCGGCATCTACGCGAAGCTTCGCTTCCGTGCCCATGTCGTTCATCACCGAGAGGAGGAAGTCCTTCGGGTCACGGTGGAGCAGCGCCTGGGCCAGGTCGAAGCCGGCACGCTCCGGCTCTGCTTGCTCCTCGGATTCCGGTGCCCCTTCCGGGCCCGGCTCAGCCT
Organism: Pseudomonas sp. p99-361; assembly: GCF_003935475.1. Classification (NCBI taxonomy): domain Bacteria; kingdom Pseudomonadati; phylum Pseudomonadota; class Gammaproteobacteria; order Pseudomonadales; family Pseudomonadaceae; genus Pseudomonas; species Pseudomonas sp. p99-361. The sequence continues at coordinate 81,995 of NZ_RHQO01000012.1, forward strand.
CTTTGGCAGCCTTGGCGGCGGGCCTGGCTTTAACATCCGGTTTAACATCGCCTTTAACATCTGGAGGCATCAGCCCCAGGGCACGCAGCTTCATCAGTTCGGCAGCGACGTCCTTGTCCTTGACCAGCCGAGAGCCCGCCGCAGACGCTGTCTTCTCGGAATAGCCGGCCGCCACGGCAGCGTCTCGATTGGACGCACCTTCCCTCAGCGCAGCGATGAAAGCGCGCTTGCGGGATGTTAAAGCCATTTAACAAAAATCCTGTGGGGGAAAAAAATCTGTACGTGGGGTCGGTGGCGGTCTAGCTAAGCGAGAATCCCTATCATTTGACCACCCCCTACCCCGAAGCACGTCATTGGCGTGCCTCGAAGGCCGTTTTCGAGGATTCGCGCGAGCTAGGCGCCTCAGCCACCCAGGCCGGCTGCCTCTTCGGCCTGCTTGACCCTACGACTGGGTGGACCAGATCTACCCTTCCTGGGCGAGAACACATCCTCATGCCGCCAACCGGCTTTGAGTCGATATTCAATGGCGGCGCGCGAGATGCTGAGGTGCCTGCTCCATTCACTGAGACACATCGTCTTGCCGTGCGCCGTGTAGCGGCGGTCAGACTTGAGCTGGTGTGTCCTTGTCATCTTGGGGAGGCCGCGCTTCTGGTTGCAGCGAGCGCAGCTCGCCACCAGATTATCTGGCCGGTTGTCATCGGTTCGGTCGTTGAGGTGATCGACATGCATGTCATCCCAAGTCACCTGGGCTGAGCACCAGTGACATGCAAATGGGCCATCACCATGATGAGCGTGATACACGATGCGGTGTTCATAGACGCGGTTGCTTTGCCGGCGCAGCGGATGATCTGGCGAGTGCGCCAGCTTGTAACCGTAGGCGTTGGTCAGCAGCCCCGACTTGACCCTGCTCACCTGATCGGTCGTGCCTGTCCGGCGTTGTCGCGTGTAGTGCTTCTCGCACATCCTCGCCCCTTTACGGTTGGCCACAGCGAGGCAGCCAGGTACACAGCACAAGGCTGCCTGGGTTGCTTTGGGCATACAGGCCTCTATCGAAGGAGGGTTTGGTTCTCTTCTTTCTGCTTGACCGAAGAGTGGCAGTGGGTGCACAGGGACACCCACAGGCTCTGGTCCCAGAAGATCTGCTGATCACCACGGTGAGGCACGCTATGGTCCACCACCGTGGCCGCGTTGGTGCGACCTTGCCGAGCGCAGTACACGCAGAGAGGGTTATCGAGCAAGTAGCGTTCTCGCGCCTTCTGCCACTTGTAGCCGTAACCACGCTGAGAGCTGGTCATGCCGCTACGCCAGCTGCCTGGAGCGACCACCTTGACCCGTGAGCCAGCGCTCTCCTTGATGCGGGAGCCAAGCGTCTTGAGCCTGGCCATCACTCACCATCCAGGCGAACGTATTCGCCGTCACAGTTGAACTCGACAACCAGACGCGTGACCTGCCCAGCCTCCTGAATGAGGTGGACCTTGGTCTGTCCTGCCAGCACCTCGCCACTGAAAGCGTCGTGAAGGCACACATGCATGCCCTCGCGCTTCACGATCAACGGGCGCGACGACAACAGATACTTGAGGCGGGATTGCTCGGCGCTCTTCATCAATCAACCCTCACGATCTTGGCGACATTCCCCTTGGCCCGGCACACCAGGATGGCAGCCAGCAGGTAGAACGCGATGTTGAACCAGGACGCGTCGGCGAAGTCGTCATGCAGTACCATGCGGCCGATCAGGCTCACGCACTGCATGCCCGTGATAGCGCACGCGGCCCAGGCCATCAGCGAGATACCCAGCTTGTAGCGGGCATCGGGGTAGGGCCGGTAGCGCAGCCCAATCATCACGAAGATGACGGCACACAGCGCGGCTTGGATAACGGCAACCATTCAACCCTCCTTCCTGGCTCGCAGGCGGAAGACCCATTGCAGCCAGCGCGGCATCTGGCCGGTCTGCATCCACTCCAGCAAGCCGGAGAACGTGACCACACACAGGACGCCGCAAGTGAACGCAGCAAAGCCCGCCGTCTGCGTCCAGGCTCGCCCCATCAGCTCAGCAGCACCGAGGTAGCCACCGATCCAGCCAGCAAGCAGGTAGCCAATGCGGCGAAGCATGCCGATGTCTCTGGCATACACGACGTAGAAGAAAGCCCCGCCGAACGCGCCCACCAGGGTGGCCAGGTCCAGCTGAGGAAAGAAAGCGCCCAGGCCAACGCTGGCAAGTACGCCGGTCACTGCAAGGGCGCCGGTGCTTGGCTCGGCCATAGGTGATGCTCCAGATACGAAAAAGCCCCAGCGAATGCCGAGGCTTGGAATAAGTTGCGGAGGGCCGGTGCTTACCCGGCTTGGTGGTCTGGCTCGCTGGGTCACGTACCCCAGACTCTCATCGCGTAGCCGATCAGGGAGCGCACGGCTTTGATCGACGCCACTACCGACTTAGCCCAGCTGCCTGAGCGTGTCATCCGCATAAAAAAGCCCACACAGGGCGGGCAAGGGGAGCAACGCAGAAAATGGTTAAATCTGGTGACTGTAGAAGAGAGAGTACGACTCAATGCCGTCGTTCGGCTGCTTGATACCAGCGTTGGAGTAGTGAATCGCTCGGATGCCTACTTTCTGTGTCTCGCCAATCTTGAGACCCGCACCAATACGGTCTTCGAAGTTGAAAGCAGAGCCAAAATCCTGATCGCCTGCCGAAGTGCCTGAGAACACGGCCACGCCGATACCCGCCTCGATGAAGGGCTTCACATTCCCACTGCCGAACTCATAGACGAACACAGGAGCGAAGGACAGCGAGTGAGCCCCACCTGAAGCATCGCCTGCTTCCCAGTAGGTGTAGCCAGCATCCCAATAACCGGTGAGACGGCCAGTACTGGATTCAAACCAGCTTTTGTCCCAGTTAAAGCCAATGCCGACGCGCGCTGTAAGACCACCTTGGCCTGTCGCGCCAAGCGCTCCGGATAGCTCAGCCGCTCCGGCGGACGCAGCGAAAAGGGAAAGCGCCACAACGGCGAGAACGTTTTTCATACTCACGGTCTTCCATATTATTGAGTAGCAACCTATCAGAATCATAGCGCTATCAAATCGTTCCCTCATACAAGAAAAATGCTTTTTCTGGAGGGCTACCTGAATCGAAGCCCCTCAAAAACACAAAACCCCGACACGATGGCCGGGGTTTGTCTGTGTCGCGTAACGTTGCAAGCTGGACACGCTGCTATGAAAACAGGTGTTTATCCGCCCGCATAGATCTTTTTACGCAGCTTCTCGAATTTCTTCGAGGGCGCAGTCGATCCATGCAACGCCCGCCTTGATGATCTCCCGCGCCTTGCGCTCTGACATTCCCGCCTCCCGGCCAACCCGCATGGCCGGGTGCTTCGAACCGTAGTAAGCCCATACGAAATCACCCATCTGCTGGTTGCGCTTCGTCAGCCTGGCCACGGCGCCGTCGATGATCAGCGCCAGGTCGTCTGTGATGACATACTGCCGAGCACCACCCTCGCTGGGTACGTTGTCGCGCATGAGCGCATAGAGTGGCGACACGTATCGTGGCACCCCCATCTCACTCATTCGCCACCAGCCCCACTGCTCGAGCATGTACTCGGTATCACCCAGCGCCTTGTCCACGTAGGTTCGTTTCTTCATGCAGCCCTCCGGGGCGTTGGGTCAGTGTCCAGGCCGAACAGTTCGCGCAGCAGCTTGTCAGCGTGTTTGTTCCTGGCGTTGCCTTCGGTGATCCAGCCCTTGGCGAACTGCTCGAACCCCACGTTGGCGCGCGCAGCGTGCCAGTCGGCCACGATGTCCATCAGCGCGGCCGAAGCGATCCGGCCATTGTTCTGCTCCAGCAGCATGCGGTTGCCAACCTTGAGGAACTTGCACTCCACGGCGGTCAGGCTTTTGCGCGGCAGTGCCGCAGTAACGTTGCTCATCGAACCATCTCCAATTCCTCGTCCACCACCCGCACGCACTCGTCGAATACCTCCTTCGGCACCCGCGCGTTCAACTCACGCAGGATGGCCTTGTCGCGGGCCTGCCAAGCCGGACAGTTGCGACGGGCTTCGACTCGCAACGCCTTCATGTGCTGCATCAGGCGCTGACGGTCGCGATTGATGTGCTTCAGCGCCGCCTTGGCTCGGTGGTACCAGTTCGCGTCGGCGTACTGCCCTTCCGTTACAGCTTTGGCCTTGGCCTGCCCGATCTGGCACTCCAGGCGGATGGCATCGCGGCACAACACTTCCTCCAGCACCTCGCACTCGGCCAGGGTGGCGGGCAGCTCAGCAGGCCCGCGCGGGGCGCAGATGGACGCAGGGGTATTGCCAGTGGCAACAGGCTGCCCGGCGCCAGCACACTTGGTCACGATCACCGAGACGACCGGGGTTGCAGGTTTGCCAGCGCCAGCGCGTGGCCACAGATCAGAAAGTTTCATGCTGAGCTCCTTTGGTGCGGTGACGGCCGGCAAATGTCCTGCCCATTTCGACTTCTTCGTTGCTTGGCTGGTACCCGACCAGTTCGGCAAACCTGTGATAGGCGCCCTGGTGCTGCACGCGGCAGATACCGGTTTCACCATGGCGGTTCTTGTCCACGATCAACTCGGTGACACCCGACTGCCCCTCTTCTGACTCAGGGTCACGGTGGACCAGCACCACCACGTCGGCGTCGGCCTCGATCTGGCCAGAGTCACGCAGATCGCTCTTCGTGGGGCGCTTGTTCGCCCGGTTGTTTGGGCCGCGGTTCAACTGCGCCAGCACCATCACGGGCACTCCCAGTTCCTTGGCCAGCCGCTTGATCGACTTGCTGATGTCGGTGACCTGCTCATATCGACTGGCCGACTTACTCTCGCCGTTGACCAGGCCGATGTAGTCCAGCGTGACGGAGCCCAGGCCATGCTCGCGCTTGACCGTGCGGCAGATCTGACGGATATCGCGCATCGTCAGGGAGGCGTCATCACAGAAGATCAGCGGAGCGCCATCGAGCTTGCTCACAGCCGCCGTCAGGCCTGGCCAGTCGCTGTCGGCCATCGAATGTCCTTCGGTGATGTGCTTCAACTGCACGCTACCCACTGAGGCCAGCGACCGGTTTGTCAGCTCCACATCCGTCATCTCAAGGCTGAACACCAGCGACGTGGACTTGGCCACCAACGCCACCCGCTCTGCGATACCTAGGCCCAGGGTGGTCTTGCCGCTACCCGGGGCGCCAGCGATGACGACCATGTGCCCGGCGCAGATGCCGGGAATGAACTTGTCGAGCGATGGCAGCCCGGTATCGAACCCCAGCACCACCTCGCGGTTGAATCTCCGGTCAACCCCGTCGATCGCTTCGGGCAGGATCTCGCCCACGAAGCGGTAGCGCTTGCGAGAATCCAGCCCTTCCGCCTCAAGCGCGATCCAGGCCTGCTGACCCTGCGCCAGAACCTCGTCCAGTGGCTCGCCATCCTTCAGCCGCTCCGACATGATGTGGGCGGCGGCTATCACCCGGCGGGCAACTGAACGCTGCTTCACGATCCGGGCGTACTCGGTGAAGTTCGCCACGCTGGGCGTGTTGTGAGCGATGTGAGCAGCCACTGCCAGCGTGCCACGGCCGTCTGCCAAGGTCGGCCTGGCATCTGACAGGGTTACCACGTCGATCTGCCGCCCCTTCGCCTTGAGCGCCAGCAGTAGCTCGAACAGCTCGGCACAGTCGGTCTGGTAGAAATCCCCGACCTCAAGCTTCACGTCGTCAATGAGCGCTGGCTGGTGGATCATGGCGCCGATCAGGGCGTGCTCCGACTCAGGGCTGTGCAACCGTGACACATCCTTTGTGCAAGCCACGTAATCTTGGTTGATCATGCTACCCCTCCAACACGCGCCGACGACCAGGTGAATGGCGCCAGCAGGCCGCCGTTCTCACGCAGACGGTCCATGGCCCGCGGCCCGATGTACTTCGGCAGCTGCTCGCGCTCCTGGTTGCTGATCAGGACCGTCGGGCGAACAAGCTGATAACGCCGGTCGATAACCTCATGCAGCAGGCTGGGCATGAAGTCCTTGCCATCGCGGGGCGTGTGCATACCCACCTCGTCGATCACCAGCAAGTCGACAGCGGCCAACTCAGCCAGCAGGTCGGACTTCGACGGCCCTACGTTGCTACGGAAGCTGTCCGTCACGGCCTGCATGATTGCCTCGGCAGTCACAATCAGGCCCTTGGCGCCGTATTCCCGAACAACGTGCTGCAGGATGGCGCATGACAAGTGAGTTTTCCCGTTCCCGACCTCGCCCAGTAGCATGAGTGCGCGGCCAGCCCGGTAGTGGCCTTCGAACTCCTCGGCGTAGCGCCGGCAAATAGACTGGGCGCGGACTTTGGCCGATTCAGCGTTGGTGATGAAGCTGTCGAACGTGCAGCCCCGGAAGCGCGGCGTTATGCCGGTGGCGAACAGGTCACGGTTGAGCTCGTCGGCTTCCTTTTCGACATACGCAGCGTCCCGCACGCCCGCCTCGCACTGAAGGTTCAGGGATTCCCAGCGGCAACGCGGACACTCGGTAGCCTTCCACCCGCCATCAAACTGCTCAACCTGCTTCGTTTCGTACTGGCCATGCCCAGGCGCTTCGCATTTGGCAATGCCGGTTGCGCGCTCGCCTGGGGCTGGCCTGAATTTAGATGAGGTCATCAGGGTACATCTCCTGGTGGTGGGCAGGCACTTGCAGCACTGCGCTTGCGGTGGTCTGTGATCCAGCTCGAGCAGGGATGGCGCTGTCAGGGAAGAGCCCTGTCCACCCCTTGCCAATCGACAACTTGATCACGGCATCGGGGTTTGGGTGGTTGGCCAGATCCTCGGCCTGCTGCTTACAGCTTGTTGCGGTCAGCGGCTTGCGGATTTCTTTACGGTGCTGGCACCAGTCGGCCCAGGTCTCAACCGATACGTTCTCAGGCTTTGCGCTCAGAGGATCAAACTTGGCTGACTTCTCCCCAGCAGGCTTGCCTGCACGTTTCTTTGGTTTATTGACGGATAACTGACGGATAGATGACGGATTGGGTGCAGCTGGTGCACCCCGTTCTGTCGTCATTTGCACCCCGTTCTGTTGTGAGCTGCACCCCGTGGCGTCTTCATTTGCACCCCGTTCGGCATCCTCGTCATCGCGGGGTGCAACTGGTGCACCCCGATTTTCAACCATGTCGTAAACCACCGGGCGCCGGTCATAGCGATCAATGTACGCAGCAGCTATCGCCTGGTTCCCGCGCTGGATAACCCCAGCGGCCTCCAGGGCGTCCAGCTTGTAACGGATGGTGCGCTCGGATAGCCCGGTGTCATCAGACAGGCTCGAAGCTGATGGAAACGCCCCACGTCCGTTCTTGTCGGCGTAGTTGGCCAGGCACAGAAGCACATGCCGGCACGTGGGATCGGTGACCACGCGCTGCTCGAGCGCCCAGGTCATGGATTGGATGCTCACAACTCCAGCTCCTCACAAATGCGGCGCACGTACTGGTCGTACGACTCCTCAAAAATCCAGCCATGCTTCTCAAGAAAAGCCCGCTGCTGTTTTGCCCACTCGTAGAACTGCCAGCGGGCGCCCTCTGGGAACAGCTTGAACACATCGCAGCACGGCCATCCACTCGGCACGATCAATGCTCCAGCGCGCTGCTGGATCGACTGGTCGGGTTTTAGGGTCGGGGTCATTGAAGGGTCTCCGATGAGGGACCGGTGCTACCCGTTACCGGATCGATCTGAACGAGCTTGACGTCGGCGAAGGGTGAGCCTGGGCCGAACAGATCAGGCAGGTCTTCCTTGGGCGCCGTCCTCAGCCAGTTGGATACGGCGGCAAAGCACGCTTCGAACAGAGGTCCGCCCTCTCCCCAGCGGTCAGAGGAACGGTCAGCGCTGTTCTCCAGGCGCTCGACGTAGATCAGGTCCGCCAGACCCCGGTCGAGATCGCGGACATCCAAGCCATGCCGGTGAACTGGGTTGATGCTAAGGAGATCGAGAAGGGTGCAGAGGCCAATCTTCTCGAATGCCTCGCCGCGATCATGCAGAAGCATGCTGCCGATGCCGGCCAGCAAGTTATCGACCTGGTCAAGCTCGCCACGTCGATGGTCCTTCGCGCGCTGCTTGAGCTCCGCGATCTGCATCGGGGCGCCGGGCATTTCAACTTCGAAGATGCCGGCTTGACGGCTGAAAGCCCGGCGCTCAGCCCAAATTTCTTTACGGTGCTGCCCAGCATTGCGAGCTACGTGCTGGATCAGGATGAACTTCACCTTTTCAGAAACATCCGGCTTGGCACAGATCTCTGCCATCTTGCGGACTTTCGCAGCGTTCAGTTTCAGCATGGTTGTTCTCCAGCAGCGCCGAACAGTTCGGCCAGGTCAATTTGGTAGACAGCCGCCCAGGCGGCCGCAGGCCAGGAGCGAACCCAGCCGAATCGAGGGTCTTGGACTTTCGGGGCGGACACCCCATGGATGTCACACCAGTTCTTGAGCGGACGGAAACCCTGGCCACCGAAGCTTCGGTGGGCGGCCTTTTCAACCGCCGTCACGGTGGCGTGCTGGCAACCACGACCCAGCTCGTTCTCCAGGTGCATGACCTTGCGGACAGCAGCTGATGCAGTGGCCATGGCGGTGGCTTCTCGCCGACTGCCGATCTCCGCCTTGGTGGCGATCGCATGGTCACGCTGCTCCAACGCCAGCTGCTCAGAACGCTTCGTGGCCAGCAGGTGCTCCAAGGCCGTGATGTAGTCGCCAGGGAGAGCAGGTGCTGGTGCCGGCCTGAAGTAGTTGCTGACCAGTTGGCGCTGGACCGTCCAAGCCAGATCGTCGGTTAGCGACTTGACCAGCATCAGATAGCCCTGCTCGGTCAGGACGATCAAACCGCGATTCGGCACGTCGAAACCTAAACCGCGAATTTCGCTGTTTTCAGATCGAGCGATGACGTAGTAGTCACTACCGACAATGAGCCGGTCACGGTGCTCGCGGAAATTGCGACCAGCAGTGTCATCCGGCCGCTCATGCACCTGGTCGATCATCGCCAGGGTGACTACGCGCTGGCCGCGATACTCGACGACGGGCAGCTGAGTGTTGTGGATGGTGACCTGGTTCATGCCGAACCTCCCGCGCCACGTTTTGCAACAGCAGGGTTTTGTGGCGCGGCGGTTGCTTGGTCGATGCGCTTCTCCAGGGTCTCCCGCTGATCATCCAGCGCGTTATGCCAGTCATCGGCGTTATAAATAGCCAGATTCGCCAAATTGGCGCCGTGCTTATCGCCGGACGTATTGAGGCGGTCCTCAAGCACGTGCAGGACGCTGCGCAGCCAGTCGATCTGGCACATGGCGCACTGGACCTGGAAGGTAGCGTCCTGGGCAATGGTCTCAAGCTGGTCAGCGCTCATGCAGCACCTCCCTGCCCCGGAGCGACACCGGCATGGGCGCTGTACACCAAGGCGAGCGCTGCGTCGGCGGCGAAGTAGATCAAGGTGGCTTGGTTGGAAACGGTCGGTTCAGTCATCAAGTCGCGGAGACCAGCAAGAACCGCTTCCAAGCGATCAGTGGCTGCATCCAAGGATTCGTGAAGTGGAACACCCGCCACCGCCTCAAAGACTTCGCTGGCGCCACTGGAAGCGAAAGGATGGGCTATCGTTGTGGGCTGATTAGTCATTGCTCACCTCGGCAGCCGTTGCGCGGGCAACGCTCTTCTCTACCGACCAAACCAGCGCGCTGACGGTCTCCCCCAGGAAGCTGAGCGCTGCCATGCCATCGCAATAGGCCATTTCGCCCATGTTCAGGCTGTCGTGCATGTGCTGGCAGATCTGTCTCAGGCCAGAAGACAGTGTGCGAGCTGCACGCAGTGCGTCCTCGGCGTTTGTACCGGCCGCGACGGTGAGCAGGTTCAAGCCCCGATTATCAATCGGCGTATCCAAGAAGCCGGTCTCGACGGTGAGGATGGGTTGCGCCGGTGATGGCGTGGTGGTATTTTCTGATTTCATTTTGGTTTTCTCGAAGCAAAGTGATACCAAGACACCCGTTGGCGCGGGTGCCGACTAAGAAGCTCAGCTAAGGCTGGGCTTTTTTGTGGGCGGTCGAAAAGGTCAACCGCTCAGCAAAAAGAGGGATTGAGAGGCCTTCATGGGGAGGCCTGCGCGGTACTGGATGGGTGAACAGCCACCCCAGTGGAGCTGCGCAGATTGGAGGTTGGGGGTATCGTTTGCGTCAAGGTCGGCGGAGCCTCATTGCCGGCAGCTGCACAACGGTTGAGGATCCGGAACTCAATGACCTCAATGCGTCCATCCTCGAAAACGCGGACACGAATATCGCGAGACGATTTAGCCATCTGCGAAATCGCGCTTTGGGTAACGCCAACGGCCTTGGCGAGCTGCGGCTGGGTGCCTTTGCACCGAAGGAAGTCAGCCAGCTTAATTTCTTTCATGATGACTTCTCGATCAGGAACTCATCCAAATATTAGCCACGCTTTATTTTCGCCGCAAGCATTGATTAGCAAGGCTGGTTGCAAGATATAAGCTCTGCTAATAGGGTTCGCACATGATAACCAGACACAGACGCCCACTTACGCCTGAAGAGATTGCCGAGAGCGCAAGGCTCAAGGACATCTACAACAAGCGAAAATCAGAGGCCCGCAGCAGAGGGATCGCTCTTACTCAGACAGAGATCGGGGAGCGGTGTGAGTGGAAATCCCCACAGAGCACTGTTAACCAATATATGACTGGTAAGCTTGCTCTGAATCTGGATGCTCTCATGCGGCTATCCAAAGCTTTGGATTTCGCGCCAGAAGATGTTAGCCCCAGGCTCGCCCAGAGTGTTCAGCATCTCACCTACCCGTCCATTCAAGCTGGCAACGTGGAGCCAGGCCCTCCAATCACAACCGCACCTCGAAGGATCGAAATCGTGGGTACCGCCCAGCTTGGGAATGATGGCTATTGGGTTGGCTTGGATAACTCAGACGGATGGGTAGAAACTTGGTCTAGGGATGAGGATGCCTATGCGTTGCGACTGAAGGGCGATTCAATGGCCCCAGCTATTCGTAGTGGGTGGGTCGCGGTGTGCGAGCCTAATCATCGGCTCGTTCCAGGGGAGTATGTGATGGTGACCACTTCCGACGGGCAGAGCATGGTCAAGGAGCTTCTCTTCGAAAGCGAGGATGGAGTCAGTGTGATGTCCGTGAACTCGGCATACGAACGCCGAACCATAGACTGGTCAGACATAGACAAAATCCACTACGTCGGGAACATATTGGCACCAAGCAAGATTCTCAGCAGGATCTAGGCAGATCACCTCATCACGAACCCGCCATCCGGCGGGTTTTTTGCACCCATCAGAAAATAAATTAGCTGCGCTGTTGACATAAAAATAAAGCACAGCTAATTTTACTGACACCAACACACAGCACGGAGCACCACCATGACCGCAGCAACCACCATAACCGCCAATGGCTGGACCGGCTTCCTGGGGCGTGAGCTTTCCCCTCGTGAAGTCCAGTGCGTGCTGGGTATTGCTGCAGGTCAGACCTCGAAGGAACTGGCGCGCGAGCTCGGTGTTCAGCCCGACTCGATCAAAAAGCGGGTGCTCAGCGCGACCACGAAACTCGGCGTCACCCGGCGGGCACAGCTGGTTGCCGTAGCCATGCAGAAGGGTCTGATTAGCCCGATGGCCACAGCCCTGGCGCTGGTGCTGACCCTTCACTCGATGATCGGCGATGACGTGGCAATGCGCATCCGCCGAGGTGGAAACGGCGGCGAGCGCCGGGTCGAGCTCCGCGTTGCGGCGCGGCGGGTTGAGCAGCAGGTGGCAGTAGCCTAACCACGAAACTCACAAGCGAGAGCACTCCATGATCAGCGTGACTATCGGTATCAGCTCGGAATCGAGCCAGGCGGCAGCAGGCCCAGCCCTCGCTCCAGCTCAAGGGAAGATGACCACCCTCAAAGAACTGGCCGATCTCCTGAAGATGGACCGCAGCGCAGCACGTCGCTACGTGATGCGACTGGGCTACGAGCCGAAGCGGGCGCGTACTGCCTCCAGCGGGTTCCAAACGGCGCTGGTGTTCGACAAGGACCAGGTGCGCCAGATCCTCGAAGCCCGCCAGGCTGACGGGTACTGCTGACATGGCCAGGTCAGCGTCGAGGGCTTTCCAGCGAGAGCCCTGCGCGGTGACCAACCAGCCAGCGAATGGACTTGCGAGGATGAATCCAATCGAGGGGAGCCTGGATGACTGATTTGATTTTGACCGAGGTCGACTATCGCGAGCTTGTGACCTGTGGCGGCGACGAGCCGACCACCGACTCGGTGAGGGTGGCCAAGCGGTTCGGCAAGCGTCACGACAACGTGCTGCGCGCGATCGACAACGTCAAATGTTCTGCGAATTTTCGTCTCCTCAATTTTGAGGAGACCTCTTACATCGACGAACAGGGAAAGGTTCAGCGCATGTTCAACATGACAAAGGATGGATTCATGTTCGTTGTCATGGGTTTCACAGGGGAAAAGGCTGCCGCCTGGAAAGAAGCGTTCATCGAGGCGTTCAACAGGATGGCCCGCGAACTCCAGGACCGTTCGCTATCGATCGAGCAGCAACGTCACATGCTGGTGGCTGAGTTCAAGCAGGAGAAGGGCCTAGCGAGTCTCGCCGGAAAGACAATGCGCCGGTGGCAGCTAAAGAAGCCGGTCATTGAGGGGAAGATCATCCAGCTTGAAAAGGATGGGCAGCAAGCACTGCAACTTCACTGAGATATCGGGCGCAACTTCCGCCCAGTAACACCGCAACTTCACTCGAAAGCCAAGTTACTCGGCGGGCTCTGTCTCGCCTGAAATAAGGAGATTCACGAAATGCTCATGCTCAGTCGCAATATCGGCAAGGCAATCGTCATCGGCGGCAACATTCGCGTGACCGTGGCCGGCGTGAATGGCTCCCAAGTTCGCCTCGGCATCATTGCGCCGGGTGGAGTGGTCGTCGATCGCGAAGAGATCCACCAGCGCCGCCTGGCTGATCCTCGTCCTGCAGTTGCACCGGTAGATCCTCGCGACCTATTCATCGCCGCCAACCCTATTGGCGCCAGCGAAACGGAGCTGCAGAAGGGCCGCAACGGTTTCGTTGATGAACGCACACATGGTGACTACCTGATCTTCCTGGCCGGGTTCAATGCCATGCAGCAGCAGGTGGTGCAGGAGCAGCAGCCATGACCCAGGCCGGCCTGCTTCTGCTGCTGTGGGATGCCCTGCAGCAGCGCCAAACCACCTTTGGCCAAGTGCTCGACCTGTCTGCCGCTTGTGGCCTGGATGGGCGCCGTGTGCTGGCCGATCACTTCGACTCACAACTTGGACACGGACGGCCTAGGTTCCTACGCGGCCCCGTCGTCGGCAACAGCCAAATTGCCGCCCGTTGCGAACAGGCGGGCCCGATCAGTGCCCCAGGTGAGCGCTTTGCTAATGGTCTCGCCCGGCCTGCTCGGGTAGTACTCCTCAAGAAGGAGCAGCCCGTCAACGCGATATACACCGATAAAGAGTTGAGCCACACCGGTACGAGAGAGGCGGCTCTGAACATCAATCGTGGTGCCATCGCTGAGTTTCTCGTCATGGCTACGGTGGTGAAGTTGATGGTCTGCCCATTCCCAAAACCTAGCACCTCGATTCTTCATAGCTCCCCCATCCCTAGAAGTGTTCTGAGCATTAACTTCATGCCTTTCAAGGTTTATAAGCCAAATACTCGCCTGTCAATAATCCTCCAGCCCAGAGCCGCCAGTATAGTTTCAGGAGGTTTCCAATGATCAAGCGCCGATCAATCAATCCCGCCGCCCTCCCCGCCATCGGCCAGCCCCTGGGCGGCGGCTTCTTCGCCGGCCGTCTCTTCTTCGATGGTGCTGAGCACTCAGTCATCGACGCAGGCCGGGAGTTCGAAGTGGCTGCCCATTGGTGGCAGGAGGAAGGCCCACGCCCACGCATCCGGGGTGCCACGTCGCGTTTCGACGGCTTGGCGAACACCCAGGCCATGGCCGCCGAGGGCAGCGCTATCGCCCGCAAGGTGCTGGGCATGAACATCCGTGGCACCTGGGGCTGGCACATCCCGTCGATCGAGGAGCTGCAGGTGCTGCGCTGCAACCTGCTGCAACTGCCGGACTGGGGTCACGATGGGTCGTACACGGTCAGGGGTGCGGTCCAGGCGTTCGGCCTGAGCGAGTACTGGAGCAGCAGCCAAAAGTCGAACGCAGCGACCGCCTGGTGCCTGCACATGCTGCCCTGGTGCGTGCCTGATACGAACTGGGTGAGCAAGTGCAAGGGGATCAGGCCGGTGCGCACCCTGCTGATCAGCCAGGAGGCTTTCGTGCACGCGCCATCGACCGACACGCCACTCACCGAGGCGGACCTGCGCGGACTGGCCAACCAGCAAGCGGTGGCCACCGTGCTGGAGCGGTTCGTGAATGAGGACACAGGGAAGTTCTACGGGCGCGCCGATGCGCTGGTCGCTGAGTTGGCGGCGCTGGCTGCATCTGGCGTGACAGTTCAGCGTGACAACCAAAGCCTGACGCGTCAGGTGGAGTAAAGCATGCGCTACATGACCGTCAGAAAGTTCGCCAGCGAGTCTGGCTACACCGAGGACGCGATCCGCTCAAAGATCCGCGACGGGATCTGGCGGCTTGGCGAGATTTGGATAAAAGCGCCGGACGGCCGGACGCTGATTGACATGGAAGGATATGAATCATGGGTAGAGGCGGGAGCGGTGTCAGGGCAGTCTCAGACTCGAGCATCGAGATCACGTTCATGTACCGGGGTGTTAGGTGCCGCGAGCGCGTCGCGCTCAAGCCCACCGCCACTAATTTGAAGAAGGCCCAGCAGCACAAGGCGGCGATCGAGCACGCCATCGCCCAGGGTACGTTTGACTATTCTGTCACGTTCCCAGGCTCCCCCCGGGCCGCAAAGTTCGCACCAGAGACCAGCCAGGAAACCGTGGGTGGGTTTCTCACCAGGTGGCTGGCCGCCAAGCAGAAGCACATATCGAGCAGCACCTTCGAGGGCTACCGGAAGATTGTCGAGCTTCGACTGGTGCCCGCGCTCGGTCATCACCTGGTGGTGGACTTTAAACGAAAGCTGGTGCGCGACTGGCTGGATGGCCTGCAGGTCGGCAACAAGACACTGAGCAACATCCAGAGCTGCCTCCGGTCTGCACTCAACGACGCTGTCGACGAGGAACTGCTGGACATCAACCCGCTGGCCGGGTGGACATACGCCAGGAAAGAAGCGCCGCCGAAGGACGACGATGTGGACCCGTTCTCGCCTGAGGAACAGAAGGCAATTCTTGCAGCCTTGAGCGGCCAGGCCAGGAACATGGTTCAGTTTGCGCTATGGACCGGCCTCCGGACGAGCGAGCTTGTAGCGCTGGATTGGGGAGATGTGGACTGGGTACGTGGGGAGGTGATGATCAGCCGGGCAATGACCCAGGCTGCAGGTGGAGAGGCCGAGGTAACGAAGACTGCGGCCGGCCGGCGGTCAGTGAAGTTGCTGCGCCCTGCCCTCGAAGCGCTAACCGCTCAGAAGTCGCACACTTTCCTCGCTGACAAAGAGGTCTTCCAAAACCCGCGCACCCTTGAGCGCTGGGCCGGAGATCAGCCGATCCGCAAGACAATGTGGCATCCAGCTATGAAGAAGGCCGGCGTAAGATACCGGCGCCCGTACCAGACCAGGCACACCTATGCGTCGATGATGCTTTCTGCTGGAGAACACCCGATGTGGGTTGCCAAGCAGATGGGGCATAGCGATTGGACGATGATTGCGCGAGTATATGGGCGATGGATGCCCTCGGCTGATACCGATGCTGGCGGCAAAGCTGAATCGCTATGGATCAATGCAGCTACGGAGCATAAGCATGACAAACTTGGGTAGGGTGATGAGGGCGCCGATGGAGGACATTCGAGCGCTAACACTCCTTCTTCATGCGCAGTTGGAATCTCAGGCGTTATCTGTTCTATATATGGCCATAGATCGAGCTGCTTGGGTAATTTCCACGAAAGAGGAAATTGATAAGCATGATTTCATTGCATGGGCCAACAAATTTCTGATTGCCGATAATCCTGTTGACTTCACGGGACTTGATTTATGGGCTGCCCGGTGCGGATTGTTGCACACAGGAGCAGCGGAATCGCGAGACTACCGACGGAATGGTGCAAACCTTATCTACTATAAGGTGAAAGCCGAGATGTCAGACGAGCGGTTGCTCAAGCTCATTGATGGCTGGCTCGCTGAGATTGGCGTTACACCCGATCGAGTTAGGTTTGTCGACTATTTCTGGTTAGCCCAAGAACTGCTGAAAGCAATGCAACGATTTGAGGAGTGGCTGCGAACGGAGCCAGAAATCTGCGAGCGTGCTGCCGCCAAGGGGGACCGTCAGATTTCGTTTCAGGCGCTGCCCAAGTAATGACAGCTTAATGACAGCGATTCGACCGCAAGCCTTGTAACATGTGGCGCAGACGGGGGTTCAAATCCCCCCGGCCCACCGAATTCCAAAAAAGAAGGCGCCCTCGGGCGTAATCCCAATCAGTCAAGCCTTAGTGGCAGCCATTGGTCTGCTTCGCAGCCCATCGCCGGCAAGCCAGCTCCCACAAGTACCGCGCAAAGCTTGAGGTCTGCACTGCTTCTGTGGGAGCCCGGCTTGCCGGCGATGGGCCGCAAAGCGGCCCCAATCGCTTAACTAACAGACATTACCCCCAGGCGTCTTCTTTGTGCTTGTGGGTGGCTGGGCCAGTGCCAGAAAATCAGATTTAACCCCTTCCGCGTAGGACATTTCCCAAACATACTCCCTGCGCCTGTTTTCCGTTGCAGCCTCAAGGTCAGAGTTCTAGGCTCGGTAGGTCGTTACCCATCAACGACCGGCTTTGACAGGCCGCAACGATACACAGCGCGCATAACCGTTAATGGCGGTTGTGCATGGGGCACGCTCGCGTGCGCCGGTTTCTGTGTTCGCCGGTCTGTCAACCCATGCACAGCTGCCACCATTCCGTTTGACAGCGGGTTGGCGGTAGCCCTATCGAGAACACAGTCCAATGCTAAAAATCGTCCCCGACCCACCCCACCTCCCCCACTCCCTGGAAGACACCCTCATGCTCGCAACCGACTACGCGCTCTGCGCCGAAGCCGTTGCACAGCAAGCAATGATGATGCAACCCAGATCACCCGCCTCCGTGTTGATCATGGCCTCGATGCACGAGCTGGAAACACTCCGCCGTTTGCTCGAATCGGCACTGGCGCAAATACAAAGGCCAGCCGACCCGCAAACCATGCATTGACCAGGGGTATTGCTCGATGACCACCGAAAACACCCAATGCACTGTCGGCAAAACCATCTTCTTCCAAGGTGAAAACCAGACCCACCCGCTGTTCCGCATCGAACCGGGCATCCCCTGCCAGAACGCCCGTGAACAAGCGTCGGAGCTGATGGGGTATGCGCGGGACTTGACCATTGATGGGTTGATGGAAGACAAGCCGAAGCTGATCTGGGCAGCGCACTATCTTTGCGCTCTGGGGAAAGCGCTGCTGGATGATGCGGAGTTGGGCATGATGCGCTGAACCTCAAGGCCAAAGGCGATAGAAGTCAGTCGGCTCGCAGCTATCAATCACTGACGCTATCGCCCGCCAAGGGCCCCTGTGCGCACGGCGAATGAGGACGTCGCACGCGCAGGGGCATCCCCCCCTAACCCCTCAAATCCGAAACACCCCCACCTGCCCATACAACCCCTGCGCCAATCGCTGCAACGCCCCCGCCGTCTCGGCCGTCTGCTCCACCGCCTGGCTATTCTGCTGCGACATCTGCGCAATCCGTTCAA
Source organism: Pseudomonas sp. p99-361 (assembly GCF_003935475.1). Taxonomy (NCBI): domain Bacteria; kingdom Pseudomonadati; phylum Pseudomonadota; class Gammaproteobacteria; order Pseudomonadales; family Pseudomonadaceae; genus Pseudomonas; species Pseudomonas sp. p99-361. The sequence goes on from NZ_RHQO01000012.1 coordinate 99,759, forward strand.
CGTTGCGCGCCACATCCTGGCTAGCCGCAGTCTGTTCACGCAGTGCCAGGGAAATCTGGTCCACCATGCGCACCACGTCCCCCGAAGACTGCCGAATGCTGACGATCGCCTCCCCCGCTTGTTGCGCCAGGGTCACACCGCCTTTGACCTGCTGCACACCCACCTCCATCTGCCCCACGGCATCGCGGGTGCCGGACTGGATGCGTTTGACCATCTCGGTAATTTCCTGGGTCGAGTTGCCGGTGCGTTGTGCCAGCAAGCGCACTTCGTCGGCCACCACCGCAAAGCCCCTGCCCTGTTCGCCGGCGCGGGCGGCTTCGATGGCGGCGTTCAGGGCCAGCAGGTTGGTCTGCTCGGCAATGCCGCTGATCACGCTGACAATGCTGCTGATCTGCTCGGCATGGCTGTCCAGTTCGCTGATCTGGCCGGCAGAGGCTTCTACGGTCTGGGCGATCAGGTTCATGCGCGACAGCGTTTCCTGAATCACGCTGCCGCCTTCGCTGGACTGGCGACCCGACTCGCTGGACTGGGCATGCGCTTCCACCGCATTGTCAGAGACATGGTTGATACTCACGGTCAGCTCCTCGACCGTGGCCGCCATCGAGGAGGCCGAGCTCGACTGTTCCTGGGCTGACGCCGAGAGCTGTACCGATGCCGCCGAAATGTTATCGGCAGCCCCCACCAGTTGTTCGGCACTGGCCCTGATCTCGCCAATCATAGTGCGCAGGCGGTCTTGCATGGCCACGAATGCTTGTTGGAGGGTGCTGACTTCATCCTTACCTTCAATGGCGATGGTGTTGTCCAGGCGCCCGTCAGCGATGTTGCGCGCCAGCGTTACGGCTTCACCCAGGCGGTGGGTGAGGGTTCTTGCGAGGAATGTGGCGATCAGCACAGCCAGGATTGCAGCCACCAATCCGCCGGCGATCAGGATGGTGAAGGCGGTGGATTTAGCCTGGTCCATCAGCAGGCTGCGCTCGTCCTGCAGGGATTTCTCGGCCGCCTGGAATTCGTTGATCACGGCGCGCATGGCGTCCATTTTGGCTTTGGCCTGGCCCGAGCTTATCTGGCTGACCAGCGTTGTCAGCGGCGCGCGGTCAGCATTGACCTCGCGGCGCAGGTTCACGCTGGTTTGCATGTCTTGCTGCAACCACTGTTGGTAAAGCTGTTGCAGGCGGGCCAGCCGGCCTTGCTGCTGGGGGTTGTCGGCGGTGGCCTGCTTCAGGCGATTATAAGCGTCGATGAACGCCTCTTCGCCTGTGTTCATGGGCTCAAGGAAGCTGTCCTGGCCGGTGAGGGCAAAACCGCGCATGGCGGTTTCTATGTCGACAAGGCTGTTTAGCATGCTGCTGGAGCTGTTGAGCACGTCGTAGCTGTGGATGTTGCGCTTCACGCTGCTGCTGACCTGGTCGAAGCCTCGCAAGGCAGTCAGTACCAATACGGCGATGATGAGCAGTACAAGACCGAAACCGGAGTACAGTTTTTTCGAGATACTGAGATTGTTGAGCATCGTGGGGGCAACCCTTCAAGGCCTGGCTGGGCGCTACGCTGGGTCCCGTGCACAAGGGTGCGGACGGGTTTTCGCGTAGTGACGTTTTGATATCAGGCCTATGATTACCTTGTACAGAAAAAGTTCTTTGTACAATTTTATTTGATTGGGCGATGCGAGGGTTGGATTGGGAGGGGGTCACCCAGCTCTGGGGCTGGGTGACGATCATGAGCCTGGGCTGGCTTACCAGCTGTAACTCAACTTGGCGGTCACTTCCCGCCCTGGGTTGTAGTAATCGGCCGTACCCGAGCCCACCACATGCTGCTCGTCGAACAGGTTGCTGACATTCAGCGCCAGGTCAGTGCCCTTGGCGATCTTGTAGTTCAGCGCAGCGTCGAACAGGGTGGTGCCGTCGCTTTTCTTGGTGTTGGCCGCGTCCATGAAGTAACCGCCCACGTACCGCGCCCCCAAGCCCACGCTCACGTCGGTGTCGGGTATGTCGTAGTAGCTCCACAGCGAAGCCGTATGCTTGGGCGCAACGGTAAACGCTTTGCCTTTGAGCGAGCTGCCGTCATACAGCGAGCCGCGCAGCACTTCGGTGTCCATGTACGAATAGGCCCCGATCAGGCTGAGGTTCTGCGTGACCTGGGCCTTGGCTTCCAGGTCCAGGCCGCGCGCGCGGGACTCGCCCACGGTTTGCTGCTCGATGATGCCGCTGGGCAGCACCACGGCGATGGTGACGTTTTCCTGGGTCAGGTCGTACACGGCGGCCGAGAACATCGCATCCATGCCCAGCGGCGAGTACTTCACGCCCACTTCGTACTGCCTGCCGGTCTGCGGGGTAACCCCTACCTGCGGCGGCGAAACCGATTCCACCATGCTGACGTAGGTCGACACTTCATCGTTGACGATGTAGGTCAGCGCGCCGCGGTAAGAGGTTTCCGAGAAGGTATCGCTCTGCCTGTTCACACCCCCCACGTACTCGGTGCTGGTCAGGTCCATCGAGTCATTGCGCATACCCACCGTGGCAATGACGCGGTCGTAGAAGGACAGGTTCTGCTGCAGGAACACGGCCTTGGTGGTGGCGTCGTTTTTCTCGCGGCTATACGGCGTGATGCCGCCAGGTACACCAGTGAATACGGGGTTGGCGATGTCTATCGACGGCGCCAGGCTGTACACCGAGCGCTGTTTGTTGGTCGAGTCCAGGTATTCCACGCCCACCAGGGTGCTGCTGTCGATGTGCTCGAACTGGGCATCGTACTGCAGCATCAGGTTGCCATTGAGCTGGTCCGCGTCGCTGTCGGTGCCGAACACGTAGCGGGGGATCACGGTGCCCACCCGCTCGGCGCTGTCGCTCAGGTAGACGTAGCCGAAGTCATCGCTCAGCTCGCTGTAGCGCAGGTTGCTGCGCAGGGTGAAACCGTTGTCGAAGTCGTGGGTGATGCTGGCGCTGAGGCTGGTGCGCTCCACATCATGGAAGTTGTAGCCGGGCTCGCCGTAGAAATCGCTGCGGTCGTATTCCTTGTCCAGCGGGTAGCCACCGCTGTTGGGCGAGCTGTTGGTCTTGAGGTAATCGAGAATCACCGTGGCCGAGGTGAAGTCGCTGGGCGCCCAGGTCAGGCCGCCCATCACGAAGCGGTTGTCGTCTTGCGAGTGGTCGTACTCGCGGTCGCTGTTCTGCAGCTTGGCCGTGAAGCGGCCGGCCAGGGTCTGCTCGTCGTTCAGGGCATCGCCCACGTCAATGCCGGTCTCGGCATGGTCGTAGGAGCCGTAGGTCACGTAGCCCTGGCCGAACTTCTCGAAGCGCGGCTGCTTGGTCACGAAGTTCACCGAGCCGCCCGGGTCTGCCGGGCCGAACAGGGTGGAGTTGGCGCCGCGTAGAATCTCGATGCGCTCATAGGCATAGGGGTCTTCGCGCACACCGCGCATCGAGCTCAGGGTAAGGCCGTCGCGGTAGGTGGTGGCCTGGAAGCCGCGGATCTGGAAGTAGTCGTTGCGGTCGTCCGAGCCGTAGAAGTCGCTGACCACGCCCGGGCTGTACTGCAGCGCTTCCTCGGTGGTGCTGACGCTGCGCTGCTCCATTTCCTTGCGGGTCACCACAGACACCGAGGCCGGGGTGTTGAGGATGCTGGTGGCCACCTTGCCACCAACCCACAGTTCCTTGGCCACCACTGAATTGAGGTCATCATCGGCGCTGGCCTTGACCTTGGCATTGATGATGACCGGCGCCAGCCGGTAATCCTCGGTCGCACCCAGCTCCAGCGGGCCGGCAGCCGGCGCTTGCGCAATGATCTGGTAGGCCTGGGGGCCTTGCTGTTCAACCTGCAGATCGGTCCCCTGCAACAGCGCCGACAACGCCGCGGGCGTCGCCAGGCCGCCCTGCACGCCTGGGGTGGTGCGGTTGGCCACGGTTTGCGCGTCGAAGGCCAGGCTCACACCCGCCTGGCGGGCAAAACGGTCCAGCGCGGGTGCCAGCGGGCCAGCAGGGATGTTCCACTGCTGCAGTTGCAGGGTGTGATCAGTGCCAGCAGGTTGTGCCAGCGCTGGCAATGCCGGGCTGCTGACAACCAAACCCAGAATCGCAGCGTGCATGGCACGGCTGAGGGGGTGGCGCTGTGGAACCGGTGTCGAACTCATTTTCTCGCTCCGTAGAGGGTCGGCGGGTGGCCTGTATTCCGGCCTTGTGCAAAGGCCGAACGAGAATGAGAAAACACCTCATTTATTTTCAGAAAAAAACGACGGGGGTAATTGCCTCAGGGGGTACCGACCGCCTGGCGCACTTTTACCAGCAACTCGTAGAGCTGAAACGGCTTCACCAGCATGTCCATGCCCGCGCCGAGAAAAGCCTGGCGGTCCTGGGCCGCATCGGCGTACCCGGTCATGAACAGCACCGGCAACTGGGGCCGGTAGCACCGCGCCAGGTCGGCGAGCTCGCGGCCGCTGAGGGTCGGCAGGCCAACATCGGTCAGCATCATGTCCAGGCTGGCGTCGTCGCGCAGGTGCCGCAACGCCTCGTCAGTGGTGGTGGCCACCGTACAGCGGTACCCGGCATCGGTCAGCGCTTCTGCCACCGCCACCTGCACCGAGGCCATGTCTTCCACCACCAGCACGTGCTCGCCATTGCCTCGCAGGTTCTGCACGTTGGCCGGCTCCACCGCTACCGCGGCCTCCGCGCTGGCCGGCAGCAACAGGGTCACCTCCGTGCCCTGCCCCACCACGCTGCTCAGCAGCACATGCCCGCCGGACTGCCGGGCGAAGCCATAGATGGTCGACAGCCCCAGCCCGGTGCCCTGGCCCACCGGTTTGGTGGTGAAGAACGGGTCGAACACCTTTTCCAGCAGCTCCGGCTCGATGCCGCTACCGTTGTCGCGCACGTTGACGGCAATGTAATGGCCGTCTGCCAGGTCGGGGTTGCCCTGCGACCAGGTGGCTGCGGTGTTCACCCAGATCCGCCCGCCCTTGGCCAAGGCATCGCGCGCATTGATCACCAGGTTGAGCACCGCGCTCTCCAGTTGCACCGGGTCGACCAGGGCGATGGCCGGGTGGGTCGACAGGTCCAGGGTAAGCTGGATGCGCTCGCCGATGGTGCGGTTCAGCAGCTCTTCCAGCGAGCGTACATGCTGGTTGACGTCCACCGGCCGGGTATCCAGTGGCTGCTGGCGCGCGAAGGCCAGCAACCGGTGGGTCAACGAGGCCGCGCTGGTGGCTGAACTGAGTGCGGCTTCGGCGTACCTGGGCACTTTCTCGATGCGGTTTTCCGCCACCCGTTTGCAGATCAGCTCCAGGCTGGTGATGATGCCGGTGAGCAAATTGTTGAAGTCGTGGGCAATGCCGCCGGTCAGGCTGCCCAGGGCATCCATTTTCTGCAGTTGCAGCAGTTGCGCTTCGGTGCGTTCACGCACCGCCACTTCCCGCGCCAACTGGCTGGTGGCATCGTCCAGGCGGGCCAGGTGGGAGCGCTCCCGGTGGCGGTGCTCGGTGATGTCCTCGATGAACACCAGGCACAGCCCTGGCGCCTGGTAGGGCGACAGTTGCCACTCGGTTTCGCGTACATGCCCGTGCACCAGCATGCTCAGGGTGCCCTTCCAGCGCTCGCCAGCCGCCAGGTGCCGGCGCAGGTCAGCCAACGCTGGCTCCTGGCCGCTGGCAAAGCATTCCAGCAGTTGCCCGGGGTTGCTGTTTTCCTGGGTCAGGTGACTGAATGCCTGGTTGCACTCGTGCACCTTGAACTCGGCGTCGAGCACCGCGATGGGCGCTGATACACCGGTAAATATCTCGCGAAAGCGCGCCTCACTCTGGCGCAGGGCGCGCTCGGCGTCCCGCACCCGCAACAGGGTACGCAAGGTTGCCAGCAACACATCCGGGTCTACCGGGTGCACCAGGTAGGCATCGGCGCCAGCGTTCAAGCCGGTGATGATGTCACCGCTCTGGATCGACGCGGCCGACACGTGAATCACCGGCAACAACGCCGTGCGGGCATCTTCGCGCAGCAACCGTACGATATCGAACCCGCTCATGTCGGGCAGGTTCACGTCCAGGATCAAGGCATCTATCTGCTCGTCGCGAATCAGCGCAAGGCCTTCACCGCCGGTGCCTGCCTCCAGCACTTCGTAGCCGTGCACTACCAGGCGCCGGCGCAGTGCGTAGCGGGTGGCGACGTTATCGTCCACGATCAGCAAGCGCACCTCAGGTTTCATCGGCGTTCTCCTGAGCCAGGGCCAGAGGAATCACCACGAAGAAGGTAGAGCCCTCCCCTGGTTCACTGTGCACCCCCACTTCGCCACCCAGCAGCATGGCAAAGCGCTTGCACAACGACAGGCCCAGGCCAGTGCCGCGAAAGCGCTTCTGCAGTGGCGAATCTACCTGGGTGAAATCTTCGAACAACGTATCCAACAGCTCTGCTGCAATGCCAATGCCGGTATCACTGACGGCAAAGCGGATGCGGTCGTCGCCATGCAGCTGGGCCGACACCCGCACCTCACCCTGGGCGGTGAACTTCAGCGCGTTGGAAATGAAATTGCGCAGAATCTGCGCGAGCTTTTTGTCATCGGTGTACAGCCGCGGCAGCCCTGTAGGCTCCTCGAAGATAAGGTCGACTGCAGTAGCGTCGACAATCGGCCGGAACATGCCGCGCAAGGCCGCGAACAGATCGAGCATGTCGAACCAGGCCGGCGAGATGCTGATGCGCCCGGCTTCGATCTTGGCAAGGTCGAGCAGGTCGTCGACCATGTCGGACAGCTCGCGGGTGGCGGTGCTGATGAAGGTGACCTGGCGGTGCTGTTCAGCCGACAGCGGCCCGTCGAGCTCGTCGGTAAGCAGGCCGGTGATGCTCAGGATCGAACCCAGCGGCGTGCGGAATTCGTGGCTCATGTACGACAGGAAGCGGCTTTTCAAGTCCGACGCCTGGCGCAGCTGTTCGGCCTGTATGTCCAACTCGGCATACAGCGCCAGCACGCCCTGGTTGGTTTCTTCCAGTTCGGCACGCAGGGCATCGTTATCCGCCTGCAGCCGGGCAATTACCTCTGCATCAGCCATGCGCCGCCTCCAGGTCGATGACCAGCACGGTTACATCATCCCGGCCCCGGCAGAAGTCGCGGTGCAGCACTGCCGCGATGACGGCCGGGTGGCGGTGCACCAGGCCAGGGTAATTCTCCAGATTCCAACGGGACTGCAGGCCGTCGCTGTACATGATCAACAGTTTTCCATTTGCTTGAGCGTAGTCAAATACCTGGGCTTTTCTATACTGCCCGCCAACGATGCCGGGCAACGAAGCCAACCCACGCACCTGGGTTGCGCTCACCAGGCTGGCGCCGATATTGCCGATGCCGGCAAAACCGAGGTGGTCGCGGGCACCGTCATAGCGTGCTATCGCCACCGCGCCACCACGGCTGCCATTCATGGCATGGTGCATGGCCTGCAATTGCTCCAACTGGTCGGCGAACGGGGCCTGGGCAAACACTGCCGCGCCCGCGCTGGCTGCAGCCTGGGCATCCACACCGTGGCCCAGGCCGTCGATCACCAGGGCGCTGATACGCTGCCCTTCGATCGCCAGGTGCCAGGTATCGCCACAGGCGGGGTCGCCGTGCAGGGCATGCTGGCTTACCCCCACGCGCAAGTCTGGCGCGTGGTCGCGCTGGGCATGCACGCGCGCCAGCACCACCGCGCCGCGCGCATCGGCGTACACATCGAATACCTGGGCCATGCGCGCCAAGGCCCCCAGGCCGATTCCCTGGGTGCCTGCGGTTGAATAACCGTCGGTCAGGCAGGCCTGTGCATCAAAGCCCTGGGCACGGTCCGCCGTGAGCAGTTCAATGGCATAACCCCCGTGCTCACGGGGCAGCACCCGCAGGTGCAGTTCACCGCAGCCGGCATGCTTGAGCACGTTGCTGCACAGCTCGGTGGCCAGCAGCGCCACACGGCCGCAGTCCTCTTCGTCAAAGCCGTGCCGCTCGGCCAGCTTTTGTGCGGTACGCCGGGCGTGGCCAACATCGCTCGGGTCTGCCAGGCCCATCACCTGGGTCTGGCTGGCGAACAGGTTCATGCCCATCGGGTGATCGTCACGCGTGTGCCCTGCCCTGGCGCGGTGTCCAGTTCAAATTCATGGACCAGCCGCCGAGCGCCGGTCAGGCCCAGGCCCAGGCCACCGCCCGAGGTCCAGCCGTCAGTCAGCGCCAGCTTGATGTCGGGGATGCCGGGGCCCTCATCGCGGAACAACAGGCGCAAACCGGTGCGCCCGCCATCCTCCAGCACAGCCCAGTCCATGTCGCCACCACCGCCATACACCACCGTGTTGCGCGCCAGTTCACTGACTGCCGTCACCAGCTTGGTCAGGTCCACCAGGCGCATGCCGCATTCGCCGGCCAGCTTGCGCGCCAACTGACGCGCCAGTACCACATCCTGTTCGATTCGTACCGGTTGGCTGCCGCTTTCGCGCACATTCATTTTTGGCTCACACGTTGACGCAGCACTTGCATGCCACGCTCCACATTGAGTGCCGTGCTCACGCCCGGCAGGGTAAGGCCCAGTTCGACCAAGGTAATGGCCACGGCCGGCTGCATGCCGACCACCATGGTTTCGGCATCCAGAATGCGGGACAGGCCAGAAATGCTGGCGATCATCCGGCCGATGAACGAGTCGACCATGTCCAACGCGGAAATATCGATCAACACGCCCCGGGCCGAGGTACTGCTGATGCGCTCGGTCAGGTCTTCCTGCAGGGTCATCGCCAGCTGGTCGTGCATGTCGACCTGAATGGTCACGAGCAGGAACTCGCCCATTTGCAGGATCGGGATACGCTCCATGGGCTTACCCCTGCTTGCTGATGTCGCAGCCCAGGCGTGCAAGGGCTAGCTTGAGGGCGTCGGCCAGGCTGGCCTTGGTGGTCAGCGAGCCCAGGTCCAGCCCCAGGTGCACGATGGTCTGGGCGATTTGCGGGCGCACGCCACTGATGATGCAGTCGGCGCCCATCAGGCGGATGGCCGTGACGGTCTTCAGCAGGTGCTGGGCGACCAGGGTGTCGACGGTAGGCACACCGGTGATATCGATGATGGCAATTTCCGAGCCGGTGTCGACGATGCGTTGCAGCAGCGACTCCATGACCGTCTGGCTACGCTGCGAGTCCAGCGTACCGATCAGTGGCAGCGCCAGCACCCCGTCCCACAGTTTGACCACAGGGGTAGACAGCTCCAGCAGTTCTTCCTGCTGGCGCCTGATCACTTCCTCGCGGGTTTTCTGGAAAGCGCGGATGGTGTGCATACCCATGCCATCGAGCAGTTCCGACACCAGCCACAGTTGCTCGGCCAGGCGTGCCGGCTCGCTGCTGTACTGCGTTTGCAGCAAGCCGAACAGCGGCCCTTTCAAAGCGAAGATGAAGAACGCGGCCTGGTGCGAATCGTGGCCAAGCTGAGCGCGGCTGGCAGAAAGCTTCTCCAGGAACCGGCGCAACGCCTCCCACTCGCTGCCGGCCAGGTGGTTGCCGCCACCAGCGCGCAGGCCGTCCACCAGCAACTGCAGAAATTCCTGGGTTTCCTGTGCCAGTACCTGTTCTTTGATATTGCGCGTGGCGCCGTTGGTTTCGAGGCTGGCTATCCATTCCTCGCGCAGTTGCGCCTGGCTATGTTGGATAGCCTCCAACGTGCTGCCTTGCAGTGTTGCCATGTGCCTTCGCTCCAGTGGTGAAGGCCGGCGTCCCGATGAATGGCCGGCCTGCTGTGAATGACATTTGCCGGTTCGATTAGTTGTGCAGCGGGAAAAGATAATTGCATTAAGCCATTTAGGATAGCCCAACGGCTTCGGATTGCGGCAGCCTACTGCGAAACGGTTTTATAGGAATGCATACCATCACGGCATGACATCGATGCAACCTTGAACCGTACCTCATATTGCAAGTACCCGCCCGGTAATCGGCGGCGGGGCGGAAGCAAGATGCCCAAGGCGCTCGGAAACCGCCTGGCGCACTCGGTAGGCAACTCCAGCGCAAAAAAAAGGCACCTACCCATAGGTAATGCCTGTCAGTTACGTATTTTGGGGCCGCTTTGCGACCCTTCGCGGGCACGCCAGCTCCCACAGGGATCGCGCATTTCTTGAGTTCAGCGCCGAACGTGTGGGAGCGGGCGTGCCCGCGAAGGGCTGCAAAGCAGCCCCAGTAACGCTTAACTGACAGGCTTTACCTATCCATAGGTGCCTTCTGCCCTGACCCCGGGTGAACCCACTCACCCCATCGACCGCGCCCCCACCGGTTGCGCATGGCCCCGCGAAGTCACGATGCCCAGGAAGGAGATCACAATCGCCAGCCCCAATGTGGAGCTCACCTCCGCGCGGTGCTCAGGCGTGTACATCATGACCGCCAGCGCCCCGCCAATGAAAATGATCACCGCCCAGGTCAGGTACGGGAACAGCCACATGCGGAACTTCAGCTCGGTGTTCTCCCGCTCCAGGCGGCGGCGCATGCGCAGCTGCGAGATGGCAATGACCATGTACACCAGCAAGGCAATGGCGCCAGAGCTGGCCAGCAGGAACTCGAATACACCCTTGGGCGCAAAGTAGTTGAGGATGGCGATGGCGGCCCCGATCAGGGTGCTGCCAAACACCGCCGCACGCGGCACGCCAACCTTGGAGGTCTTGTTGAGGAAGGCCGGGGCGTCACCGCGCTTGGCCAGCGAGTACATCATCCGCGATGCGATGTAGATCGACGAATTCATGCAACTGGTTACCGCCACCAGCACCACCAGGTCGACCATCAATGCCGCGTTGGGGATGTTCATGATCTCCAGCGCACGTTGATACGAGCCCACCACCGCCAGCTGCGGATCGTTCCACGGCACCACCGAGATGATCACGAAGATCGAGAGGATATAGAAGGTACTGATGCGCCAGATCACCGAGCGGGTAGCCTTGGCGATGTTGCGCGACGGGTCGCTGGACTCGGAAGCCGCAATGGTCACGGCTTCGGTGCCGATGAAGCTGAACATCACGGTAATGAACGCCCCGACCACAGCCGGCCAGCCATTGGGCGCAAAACCGCCGTAGTCAGCCATCAGCCCGCTCAGGCCGCTGACTTCGCGGTTGGGCAGCCAGCCCATCAGCGCGGCAAAGCCCAGGCCGATGAAACCGAGAATGGCCGTGACCTTGAGGATGGCGAACCAGAACTCGAACTCGCCGTACTTGGCCACGCTGAACAGGTTGGTGCCGGCCAGCAACAGCACCGAGGCCAAGGCGAAGATCCAGCTGTCCACCTGGGGGAACCAGGCGTTCAGCACATGCCCGGCGGCCAGCGCCTCGATCGGAATGACCAGTACCCAGAACCACCAGTACAACCAGCCGATGGTGTAGCCGGCCCAGCGGCCGATGGCCTGGTCGGCGTAGGTGGAAAACGATCCGGTGTCAGGGTGCGCCACGGCCATTTCGCCGAGCATGCGCATGACCAGAACCACCAGGGTTCCGGCTACGAAATAGGAAATTATGGTGGCTGGGCCGGCTGCCGCAATGGCGTGGCCAGAGCCGACGAAAAGTCCGGCGCCGATGATGCCGGCGATAGACAGCATCGTTACGTGTCGTGGCTTGAAACCTTGTGCAAGGTTGCCATCAGATCCCACGGTGTTCATTGATGTTGTTCTCTTTTTGCTAACACAAGGATGGACGGGGAGGCGTAGGCGAAAATAGCTCCTTTGAGTTGGGTAGGTCGACACAATGCTCGCATGCTGTTGTTGATCTTGGGCACGCGTCACAGCGCAAGGTGTCAGTGCGGTTCGGGCTTCATTTAAGCCCCGCAGGGCGGTGGGAAATTACACGAGAACGCCCCGGAACTGTTCGATCACGACAGGGCATTTCCCTTGGCGCCAGATGTCGCGAATGGCATGCCCAATCGCGCCATCTGGCCGTTGGGTGCTTTTGTTTTTCATCTGGTTGTGTATGGCCTGGACCGGCCCTATCGCCGGCAAGCCGGCTCCCACAGGGATTGCATCAGGGCTGACAGGTGTTTGTCACAAGATATGCAGCGCCTGTGAGATCGAGCGCCGCCCGCGCGGCGCATCGCGAGCTGCGCTCGCTCCTACGTTTGTT